>NZ_JBHXQZ010000003.1:0-158443 GCF_042717095.1 Streptomyces sp. NPDC058632
GGCGGACGGGGCGGCCCGCCGCCGTCTGCCCCGCCGGCCGTCGTCCCCGGGGGCCGGCGGGTCAAGTCGGAGGTGACCGGCGGCGTCTTTCCGGCCGGCGCGAGCGCGGGGTCTGGTGCGTCCAGCCACGAGGCGGAGGGGCAGCCGACACGCCGGGGCCCCTCCCACGCGTGGGGCCCCTCCCCGCTCGAGCGGAGCCGGGCCGGGGGCCGGCAAGCGACGACAACGCCGCTGGGCGCACCCTCTGCTCGAAGAGCTCGGGGGAGGGTGTGCCGGACCCCGCGTCTTCGGCATGATCCGCCGGACAGGCCCCAACGGCCTCGTCCGCACCCGCTGTCTGTTACCGGGACGGACGGCGCAGCTCCAGCCGCTCCTTCTCGGAGAGTCCGCCCCAGACGCCGAAGCGCATGTCGTTGCTCATGGCGTAGTCGAGGCAGGCGGCCCGGATGGGGCACAGACCGCAGATCCGCTTGGCGTCACGGACCGAGCTGCCGGGCTCGGGGAAGAAGAAGTCTCCCCCGGTCTGCGCGCACAGGGCCTCCTCCTGCCACGCGAGGTCGGGCGACGCGATGGTGTCGATGTGCATGCCCGACAGCGTGCCGGGCGGCGAAAAACGTTCGATCAACGCGGGATCAACGCGGCTCCCCGCGCCTGGGGTTCCGGCCCGCACCCGGACGCCCATGCCCGCGCCCTCGCCGTCCGTCCGACCGTCCGTCCGTCCGCACGAACGATGCCCGCACCGGCGCCGGAACGCACGGCGGCGCGCGGAGTGTTTCACGTCGGGGCACGGGCACGCGCAGGCGCCGTCGGGGGCAGGGGCCCCGGCGCCCGGACCTCATGCGGAGGCGCGGCGCACCAGGGTCGTCGGGAAGATCACGCCGGAGGGGGCGCCGCCCGCGGTCTCGTGCGCGGCGGTGGTGCGGTCGAGGCCGCGCAGCAGGAGCCGGGCCATGAGCCGGCCCATCTCCTCGATGTCCTGGCGGACGGTGGTCAGCGGGGGGTCGGCCTGTTCGGCGAACGGCAGCATGTCGTCGAAGCCGACCACCGCCACGTCGTCCGGCACCCGGCGCCCGTGCTCGCGCAGCACCCGCAGCGCTCCCACCGCGGTGAGGTCGTTGGCGGCGAACACGGCGTCCAGGCCGGGGCAGTTCTCCAGCAGCTCCCGCATCGCCCGCTCGCCGCCGGCCAGGGTGAAGTCGCCCTCCGCGACGAGCCGCGGATCGGCGTCGGCCATGGCGTCCCGGTAGCCGTCGAGCCGGTCCACGGCCGAGGTCTGGTCCAGGGCGCCGGTGATGTGCGCGACCCGGCCGCGGCCGAGGCCGAGCAGGTGCCGCACGGCGTCGCGGGCGCCGCCGCGGTTGTCGCTGTCGACGTAGACGACACCGTTCCCGCCACCGGACCAGCCGGGCCGGCCGCCGAACACGACCGGGACGCCCGCGCGCTGGATCAGCTCGGGCAGCGGGTCGTCGAGGTGCAGCGAGAAGACCAGCGCGCCGTCGACATGGCCGCCGGCCAGGTAGCGGGCGACGCGGGCGTGGTCGTGGCGGCCCTCGGTGAGCAGCAGCACGAGCTGGTTGTCGTGCGCGGTCAGCTCCCTGCTGATGCCGCGCAGCTGGCGGGCGAAGAAGGGGTCGGCGAAGACGCGGCTCTCGGGTTCGGCGACGACGACGGCGACGGCGTCGTGCCGGTTCGTCACCAGGGTGCGGGCGGCCTGGTTGGGCACGTAGCCGAGTTCCTCCACCGCCCGCCGGACGCGCTCGGCCAGGGGTTCGGTGACGCCGTCGGCGCCGTTGACCACGCGGGAGACGGTGGCCCGCGAGACCCCGGCCCGCGCGGCCACGGCCTCCAGGGTGGGGCGCGGCACTGTCTCGGTCACGTCGGGGACTCCTCACCAGCGGCTGCCGATCAGGATAGCCCCGGAGTCCCGGGAGGTGAGAGCGCTCTCGCCGAGGGGCCGCCCCGCGGTACGCCCGTGTCCCGTGGCCCGCGCCCCTGGTCGCCGTCAGTGCTCGTGTTCCCCGCTTCCGCCCTTCTCCGGGGCGGGCTCCCGACCGTGGTCGTGTTCGTGCGGGTCGTAGCCGGGGATCGTGCCGTCCGGCTTCTTCACCAGGAACATCCCGGTCATGCCCATGTCGGAGTGGCTCTGGACGTGGCAGTGGTACATCCAGGCGCCCGCTCCCACCCCCTCCCCCGCGATGATCTGGAAGCCGAAGGAGTCCGCGGGACCGACGATCTTGTTGTCGATGACCTGGCTCGGGTCGTCGGGTCCGGTGAGCATGCCGGTGCGGTTGTCGGCCCAGCGGTGACCGTGCATGTGGAAGGTGTGGTAGTACTCGCCGTGCGTGATCATGACGATCTCGACGCGGTCGCCGACGGTGGCCTCGAGGTCGGGGCCGGTGTGGGCGGGCCTGTTGTTGATCGTCATGTCGTTGAAGACGATCGTGTGCGTGCGGTCCGGCAGCACGTCTCCCCTGCGCCGCACGATCACCCCGCCGTACAGGCCGTTGCGGATGCCGCCGGTGCCGTGTTCCGTGCCGACGACGTGGTCGTGGTAGTGCCAGTAGCCGGCGCTGCCCGACCGCCAGGTCCCGTCCGGGCGCCGTCCGGGCTTGTGGGTGCGCCAGGTGTAGGTGCGGGTGCCGCCGGGCGCGACGTCACTGCGGTTCATCCTGGTGCCGTCGCTGGAGATCTCGTAGTCCAGGCCGTGGACGTGCAGGCTCACCGGTACGTCCATGGTGTTCTCGAACTCGACGTGCAGCGTGTCGCCCTCGTTGAGCTCGATCAGCGGGCCGGGGACGGACGCCTTGCCCTTCTCCAGGCCGTAGCCCATCCTTCCGCCGTCGAGGCGCTCGGCGTACAGCTTGATGCGTCTGACCTCGCCGCCGGCGGGCGCGGTCTTCGCCGGTCCCGGCGCGCTCACCGCCTCGGAGGATCCCAGGGACAACGATGTCGCGGCGACCGCTCCGCCCAGCAGCACCCGTCGGTTGAAGTCGCGTCTGTCCATGCCGAACTCCCCCTACTGGTACGGAACGTGATGGGGCCGATGATCGAGAGGCGTGAGCACGATGGCTGTACGACGGCCATGAGCTGGCTGTCATGAACCTGGGAAACCGTACCGGCCCCCCTTCCGTTTATCCACACTCAGGACAAAGTTCGTTTCACTGCGGCCATAGGTATTGGCGTATGGCGCAAAGAGGTCTAGCTTCCTTGACGCTGTTGCTGCGACCGAGGAGGGGTGGGTGGCCACGTGCGGTTCACATCGCATCAAGGACCCATGCGCTTGCACGGGTTGAGCACGAGAAGCACGAGAGCGACCAGAACGAGACGAAGGGCCTGGGCGGCGACCGTCGCCGCCGGGGCCGTCGCCGCCGGACTGCTGTCGGGTCCCGCCGCCACCGCGCGCCCGGCTCCCGACCCGGCCCTGACAACGATGTCGATCAAGTCGCCCCCGGGCGGCGCGAACGTACGGGTACTGCTGTTCCACGGTTCCGCCGCGGCCGGCGACGAGTCGCCGCTGGTGAACGCCGGGATCGAGGCGATCGAGAAGATCGGGCTGTCCGGTCCGCAGAACCAGCGGTTCAGGGTCACGGCGACGGACGACGCCTCGGTGTTCACCGACGACACCAGGCTGAGCCGCTTCAACGCGGTCGTCTTCCTCACCGGCGGCGGGGATGTCCTCGACCCGGCCCAGGAGGCGGGCCTGGAGGCCTACATGGAGGCCGGCGGCGGGTTCGTCGGCGTGCATGACGCGGCCCGCGCGGAGCCGTACTCGGACTGGTTCACCGGTCTCATCGGCGCCCGCCCGGCCGCGGCCGGCCCGGCGAACGTGCAGCGGGCGACCGTCGAGGTCGGCGACCGGCAGCACCCGGCGACCAAGAGCCTGCCGCAGGAGTGGAAGCGGCCCGACACATGGCTGAACTGGGAGAAGAACCCGTCCGGCGAGGTGCACACCGTCGCCAGGGTCCGCGAGTCGAGCTACCGGCCGGGGGCGAGCGCCAACGGCGCGGACCACCCCGTGAGCTGGTGCCGCGACTACGACGGCGGCCGGTCCTTCTACACCGGCATGGGCGGCACGGTCTCGTCGTACGACGAGACCGACTTCCGCGACCATCTGCGCGGCGCCCTGCTGTGGACCAGTCGGCTGGTGCAGGCCGACTGCAAGGCGACGATCGACGGCAACTACGACGCGGAGCGGCTGACCCAGCCCAACCAGCCGGGCCGGAACGACCAGATCGGTGAGCCGCACGGACTGGTCACGGCCCCCGACGGCCGCGTCTTCTACATCGGCCGCGGCGGCGCCGACTCCTCGCAGCCCGTGGTCACCGACTGGAACGACCCGGACATCGGCAAGGGCACCGGTGAGATCCACGTCTACGACCCCAGGACCGGGAAGGTCACGCTCGCCGGGGCGCTGACCGTCTTCGGCAACAAGGGCAGCGGCGACGAACTGGTC
This sequence comes from Streptomyces sp. NPDC058632, assembly GCF_042717095.1. Lineage (NCBI taxonomy): Bacteria > Bacillati > Actinomycetota > Actinomycetes > Kitasatosporales > Streptomycetaceae > Streptomyces > Streptomyces sp. NPDC058632. The sequence goes on from NZ_JBHXQZ010000003.1 coordinate 4,454, forward strand.
AAGGCCGAGGAGGGGCTGCTCGGCATCGAGCTGGACCCGCGGTTCGAACGGAACGGGTGGGTGTACCTGCACTACACGCCCCACTCGGAGATCGACCGTGACAAACGCATGGCCGACCGGCGGGTCTCCCGCTTCACGTTCGACGAGTCCACCGGCAAGCTGGACCTGGCCAGTGAGAAGGTCCTGCTCGACTGGCCGGTGCAGATCCACAGTTGCTGCCACGCGGGCGGCGGGCTGGCCTGGGACTCCGAGGACAACCTGTACATCGCCACCGGTGACAACAACTCCAGTCGCTTCAGCGACGGTTACTCGGGCAACAACCCCGAGCCGAACTACAAGGGCGTCTCCTTCGCGGACGCGCGCCGCACGGCCGGCAACACCAACAACCTCAACGGCAAGATCCTGCGCATCCACCCGGAACCGGACGGCACGTACACCCTCCCCGAGGGCAACCTGTTCACCGGCGAGGAGAGCGCCGAGGGCGGCGGCAAGACGCGCGGCGAGATCTATGTGATGGGCGTGCGCAACCCGTCGCGCATCTCCGTCGACCCGGCGACCGACGTGCTCTACGCCGGCTGGGTCGGCCCGGACGCCGGTCAGCCGTCGACGACCTGGGGCCCGGCCAAGTACGACACCTTCGCCGTGATCACGAAGGCGTCCAACCGCGGCTGGCCGTACTGCATGGGCAACAAGCAGCCCTACCGGGACCGGAACCTTCCCGATCCGTCGCAGCCGCTCGGCTGGTACGACTGCGACAACCCGAAGAACGAGTCGCCGAACAACGACGGCCTGGTCGATCTGCCGCCGGTGACCGGCAACAACATCTGGTACTCGCCGCAGGGCGGCGGCCCGGACTTCCCCCGGGACGGGAACGGTGTCCCGTCCTACCGGCAGGACGAGGCCATCTACCGGCTGCCCTGGCTCAAGGGCGGCGGGCAGGCCGCGATGAACGGGCCCGTCTACCGCTTCGACGAGGCGAGCGGCAGCGACACCAAGTGGCCGGCCTACTGGGACGGCAAGTGGTTCGTCGGCGACTTCTACGACGCCGACCAGCCGCGCAACGCGGTGCTCATGAACCCGAAGACGCAGGGCGACGGCGGACTGCCGGTGCACTCGGAGTCGCTGAAGAAGATCGTGCCGGTCGGCAATGACGGCATCAAGAGCCTGATGGACTGGAAGTTCGGTCCGGACGGCGCGCTGTACGTCCTCGACTACGGCCGCGGCTTCTTCACCTCGGACTCCAAGTCCGCTCTGTGGCGGGTCACCTACACGGGCGGCGGCCCGACCCCGGCCGCCGGTCAGCTGGCGAGGAAGGCCGAGTGAAACCAGTGATGCGTAGGCAACGAAGAGTCTGGGCCGCACTGCTGGCCGCCCTCCTCATGATGCTCGGCCTGCAGACCGCCTCCGCGGCCGGCGAGCCGGAGGCCGGGCGGACGGGGAAGGCCGGGGCCTCGGCGGTCCAGGTACTCACCTGGACCGCGGGCAACGACATCGACAAGTACCTCACCGCACCGGCGACCGCGGTGGCCGGACCGGCGACGATCGTCTTCGAGAACAGCGTGGCCACCGGCAACACCACCGGTATGCCGCACACGTTGACGTTCGCCACGTCGGACCCCGAGTTCAACGACGACGTCCAGCTGAACATCCTGGCCAACCCCGGTGACGCCCAGGGCGGCCGGCACACCGCCGAGGTCACGCTCACCCCGGGCCGCTACTTCTACCACTGCACGATCCCCGGCCACGGCATGATGCAGGGCATCCTCGTCGTGACCGAGGGCAGCGGGGAGGACACCACGGCACCCGAGGCGACGGCCGAGGTGACCGGCACGCAGAACGCCGAGGGCGCGTACGTCGGTTCGGCGGGTGTCGCCGTCGAGGCCACCGACGAGGGCTCGGGCGTCGACCGGATCGAATACGCGATCGGCGCCGACGGCGCCTGGCAGCCGTACACAGCGCCGGTGGTCGTCGACCAGGTCGGCACGCACACGGTGCGCTACCGCGCGCTGGACAAGGCGGGCAACGTCTCGGCGGAGAAGAGCGTCGGGTTCACCGTCGTCGCCCCGCCGACGGACGACACCACCGCACCGGAGACCTCGGCGACGGTGGACGGCGAGAAGAACGCCGACGGTGACTACATCGACATGGCGACCGTCACCGTCAGCGCCTCCGACACGGGCTCCGGGGTCAACACCATCGAGTACGCGCTCGGCGCCGACGGTGCCTGGCAGGCGTACGGCGGCCCGGTGATGGTGCATCAGGCCGGCACCCACACCGTGCGCTATCGTGCCACCGACAAGGCGGGCAACGTCTCGGCGGAGAAGAGCGTCGGGTTCACCGTCGTCCCCGCGCCCCCGCAGGACACCACCCCGCCGGTGACGGGCGTGAACGTCGAAGGCGCGAAGAACTCCGACGGGGCGTACGTCGGCAGCGCGAAGGTGACCGTCAGCGCCACCGACGGGCACGACGGTTCCGGCGTCGCCGGTATCGAGTACTCGCTCGACTCCGGGCCCTACCTGGCGTACACGGAGCCCGTCGTCGTCGACCGGGCGGGCAGGCACACCGTGGCGTACCGGGCGAGCGACAAGGCGGGCAACACCTCCGCACCGCTCACGGTGAGCTTCACCGTCGTGACCGGCCAGGTCCCCGCGCCACCCTGCCCGGAGTACGACGAGCGACTGACGGTGATCGTCGGCGAGGTCGATTCGGGCGTGCCCAACCGGGTCACCAACAACCGGTGCCGGATCGGCGAGTTGATCGAGGACGAGAAGGAGTGGGCGTCCCACGCGCTGTTCCTGAAGCACGTGAGGAGCGTGCTGGACAAGCTCAAGAAGGAAGGTGTCGTCGACCAGCGCGAGTACCGGGCCGTCAACCAGGCGGCCCGCCAGTCCGGGATCGGCAAGCCGGGCCAGACCGACGGCTACCGCAAGATCCTCGACGGCAGTGCGGAGGCGTTCGCCAAGTGGCAGCAGGTGGGCGGTGGTTCGTTCGCGCTGAACCCGGACGGATCGATCACCTCCGGCACCACGAAGTCCGGGCTCGGCATGCTGTGGTTCCCCGAGCGCAAGTACGGCGACTTCTCGCTGAAGCTGCAGTGGCGTGACGACGCCCCGGGCACCGGGAACGCCAACTCCGGTGTGTTCGTGCGGTTCCCGCAGGTCCACGACCACCCGGAGGAGACCCGGCCGGAGTGGGTCGCCATCAAGTACGGGCACGAGGTCCAGGTGTTCGACTCGCCCACCGGCGACATGTACAAGACGGGTTCGGTCTACGGCTTCGACCGGGTGGGCCTGGCAGGCGCCGGTGTGACGCAGAAGGGCACCTGGAACGACTACGAGATCCGGGTGGAGGGCCAGCACTACTCGGTCTTCCGCAACGGTGTGCTGATCAACGAGTTCGACAACACCGGCGGTCAGGACTTCACCCCTCCGCGCTCGGACGACCCGGGCACGGACGGGCGGCGGTTCGCCTCCGGCTACCTCGGCCTCCAGGTGCACGGCACGACGGACGTGGTCTCGTACCGGGACGTCCGGATCAGGGAACTGCCGTGAAACGGGGGGGCGGCACCCACCCGCCGTCACACCCCGCCGATGCCCCGGGGGGGGTGCGGGGGGGCGCGGGGGGGGGGCGCGGGGGGCCGGGGCTCCCCGCCCCGCCCCGGCCGTACCCGCCGGGGTTCACCCGGCGTCTTCGGACACTCGGGCGGGCACGGCGGACCGCCGGGTCCGGTGAAGCGCGCGGCTACGGCTACGGCTACGGCTGCATGAGGATCTTGACCGCGCCGTCCCGCTTGCGCTGGAACATGTCGTAGGCCCGGGGCGCGTCCGACAGCGGCAGGCGGTGGGTGGCGAAGTCATCGACACCGAGGGGGTCGTCGTCCGTGAGGTGGGGGATGATCTCGTCGCTCCAGCGGCGCACGTTCGCCTGCCCCATGCGTATCTGTATCTGCTTGTCGAACATGGTGAGCAGGGGCATGGGGTCCGCCGAGCCGCCGTAGATGCCGGAGATCGAGACGGTGCCGCCGCGGCGCACCAGGTCGATCGCGGTGTACAGGGCGGCGAGCCGGTCGACGCTGAAGCGTTCGGCCAGGGGACCGCTGAGTTTCCGGGGCAGCAGCGCCGCGGCGTTCTGCACCATGCGGGCCGCCGCGCTGCCGTGTGCCTCGGTGCCGACGGCGTCGATCACGGCGTCGGGGCCGCGGCCGTCGGTCTGGTCGCGGATCGCGCCGACGAGTTCCTTCTCGTCGTCGAAGGAGCGCAGGTCGAAGGTCTCCACGCCCCGTTCGCGGGCCCGGCGCAGCCGTTCCGGGACCAGGTCCACGCCGAAGACCCGGTCGGCTCCCTTGAGCCGGGCGATCCGGCAGGCCATGTCGCCGATGGGGCCGAGGCCGAGCACGGCGATGCTGCCGCCCTTCGGGACGTCGGCGTAGGCCACCGCCTGCCAGGCGGTGGGCAGCACGTCGGAGAGGTAGACGAACCGGTCGTCGGACGGCCCTTCAGGGACCTTGATCGGGCCGTACTGGGCCTGGGGGACCCGCAGGTACTCGGCCTGGCCGCCCGGCACCGCGCCGTAGAGACGGGTGTAGCCGAACAGGGCCGCGCCCATGCCCTCGGCGCTGACCTGGGTGGTCTCGCACTGGGTGGGCAGACCCGTGAGGCACATCCAGCAGTTGCCGCAGGCGATCTGGAACGGCACGACGACGCGGTCACCGGCCTGGAGGTCCGGTACGCCGGCGCCGACCTCCTCGACGATGCCCATGGGCTCGTGGCCGAGGATGTCGCCGGGGGTCATGAACGGGGTGAGCACCTCGTAGAGGTGCAGATCGGAGCCGCACAGTCCGGTGGACGTGACGCGGATGACGGCGTCCGTCGGTTCCTCGATCCGTGGGTCGGGCACGTCCTCCACGCGGACGTCCCTCTTTCCCTGCCAGGTCACTGCCTTCATCGCCGCCTGCTTCCTGCGTCGTCGTGGCCGGTGCGCCGTCCGTACGGCGGGTTCCGGGTACCCGTGCGCTCCCCGCCGAACCGCGCGCCGCTGAGCCGATCGGCGGAGGCCGCCGCGCGGGAACACCGTCGATCAGGCATGGCCACCGACGATCAGAAAAGCGCACAATCAAGACAACCGATGATGTGGGGCAGGCAGGGTGGCGACGGTGGGCACGGGACGAGGAGCGCACACACGACGTGTCGCGACGGCGGGAACGCTGCTGGCGACACTGCTGGCGGCCGGTCTGGCGGCGGGCTGCACGGCGTCGAACGGTCCGGGTGACGACGGACGCGGAGCGCCCCGCACAACGCGGCCGGGCGGGACGGAGGGGACCGACGGGGACGGCCGCCCGGCGGTCCTCGCGGTGAAGATCGACAACGCCCCCGCGGCCCGGCCCCAGACGGGCCTGGAGTCGGCGGACGTGGTGTACGTGGAGCAGGTCGAGGGCGGCCTGAGCCGGCTGATGGCGGTCTACGCCACCCGGCTGCCCGAGTCCGTCGGACCGGTGCGCAGTGCCCGGGAGGCCGACCTGGAGCTGCTGCGCCAGTTCGACCGGCCGGTTCTGGCGTTCTCCGGGGCGCAGGGCAGGCTGCTGCCGCTGATCGACCGGGCACCGCTGGAGCCCTTGACACCTGGGACGTCCGGCGCGGAGGCGGACGTCTACGTCCGGGGTGCCACCCGGTCCGCCCCGCACAACCTCTATCTCCAGCCCCGGCTGTTCATGGACGGCCCGCCCGGCCGGGCCTCGCTGACCACCGGCTTCCGCAACGGCCCGCCGCCCGCGGGCGGCGGATCCGAGAGCACGCGTACGGTGCGCTATCCGGCGGCCCGCTTCACCTTCACCTGGTCCGACGCCCGGGACCGCTGGCTGGTCTCCATGGACGGCACCCCCACGGTCACCGCGCGGGGCGAGCCGGTGGCGCCCGCGACCGTCGTCGTGCAGTACGTGACCGTCCGCCCGTCCGGCTACCACGACTCCCAGGGCAACAACACGCCGTACACCGAGACGGTGGGCTCCGGAACGGCCACCGTGCTGCGCGACGGGCGCGCCCACGACGTCCGCTGGAGCCGCCCGGACGCCTCGGACGGCACCGCCTTCACGACGGACGACGGCACTCCGGTGAACTTCGCGCCGGGACAGGTGTGGGTGGTCTACGCGGAGACCGCCTGACCGGCGCGGGGACCGTCACCGGCCCACCCGGGCGCCGGCCCACCCGGGCGCCGGGTCACCCGGGCGCCGGGTCACCCGGGCGCCGGGTCACCGGGCCGCCGGGGCCGCCGGCTCGCCGGGACGGCGCAGCCCTTCGGCCGCGTCCGCCACCCGTCGGATCAGCTCGAAGAAGGCGGCCTGCTCGTCGGCGTCCAGCGGGCCCAGGAAGACCTGGTTCATCCGGGCGGTACGCACCGTCAGCCTGCGGTGGGTGCGCAGGCCGCCGTCCGTGAGCCGGAGCAGGAAGCGGCGGCCGTCCTGCGGGTCACGGACCTTGTCGAGCAGTTCCCGCCGGATGAGCCGGCCGATCACCTCGGCGATGGTGGACCGGTCGAGACCGACCCGCTCCCCCACGGTCCGCTGGTCCAGGCCCGGCTCGGCGACGAGCGCGTTGAGGACCGCGAACTGCGGGGAGGTGATCTCCTCGGACACCATCGTGTTCCACAGCAGGTGGTGCGCCTGCTGGAGCCGCCGGGCCAGGTGCCCGGGATGCGTGGTGAGGTCCACCGCGGCCATGTACGCCCCTCGCTGCCGATGCTGCCGATGCTGCCGATTCGTTGGTGCACTGAACAATACCTCTGCGTGGCCGGCCCTGTCTGCGACCCATGACGACATCGGCGCAGGAAGAGCGAGGGTATTGACGCTCCCGCCCGACGGTGGCAGCGTGAAGGAGTTGTTGCGAAAATACTCAGTGCCCTGACTAATGAAGGTGGTGGCCTCTGTGACGGACGTTCTCACCCAGCACGACATCGACCAGGAGATCGCGGCCGAGCACGCCGCGTACGAGAAGCGGGTGGCGGGCGGCGCCCCTGTCGAGCACCATCCGCGCCGCGACTACCGGCCGTACCGTTCGTCGGTGCTGCGCCACCCCCGGCAGCCGGCGATCGCGGTCGACGTGACCAGGGACCCCGAGCTGGTGGAGCTGTCCTCCCCCGCCTGGGGGGAACGTGACGTCACCGGGACCGACAACGATCTCACCCGGCAGCACACCGGCGAGCCCGTCGGCGAGCGGATCACCGTCTCCGGGCGGCTCCTCGACCGGGACGGGCGTCCCGTGCGCGGTCAGCTGGTGGAGGTCTGGCAGGCCAACTCGGCCGGGCGGTACGCCCATCAGCGGGAGCAGCACGACGCCCCGCTGGACCCGAACTTCACCGGCGCCGGCCGCACCCTCACCGACGCCGACGGCTTCTACCGCTTCACGACCATCCAGCCGGGCCCGTATCCGTGGCGCAACCACGTCAACGCGTGGCGCCCGGCGCACATCCACTTCTCCGTCTTCGGCACCGCCTTCACCCAGCGGCTGGTGACACAGATGTACTTCCCGAACGACCCGCTGTTCCCCTACGACCCGATCCTGCAGTCGGTGACCGACGACGCGGCCCGTCAGCGGCTGGTGGCGACCTACGACCACAGTCTGTCGGTGCCTGAGTTCTCCCTCGGCTACCACTGGGACATCGTGCTCGACGGGCCGCGGGCCACCTGGACGGAAGAAGGGCGCTGACCGGCATGACGAAGATCGACACAGGCAGTCCGGAGAGCGTGCTGCCCACCCCCTCGCACACCGTGGGCCCCTTCTACGGGTACGCGCTGCCGTTCCGCGGCGGCGAGGACATAGCGCCGCTCGGCCACCCGGACACCGTCACCGTGCACGGCTACGTGTACGACGGCGGGGGCGACCCGCTGCCGGACGCGCTGCTGGAGGTGTGGGGGCCGGACTCCCGGGGCAACCCGGCGACCGCCGACGGCTCGATGCGGCGGGACCCGGCGAGCGGCGACTTCCTGGGCCGCAACGGGGTGGAGTTCACCGGCTTCGGCCGGATCCAGACCGACGCCGACGGCCACTGGTACGTGCGCACGCTGCGGCCGGGGGCACGGGGGCGGCACGCTCCGTACCTCAGTCTGTGCGTGTTCGCGCGGGGCCTGCTGACGCATCTGTTCACCCGGATCCACCTGCCGGGCGACGAGGCGGCACTCGCGGCGGACCCGCTGCTGTCCCGGCTCGACACGGAGCGCCGCGCCACGCTGATCGCGGCGGACGAGGGGCGGGGGACATACCGTTTCGACGTCCGTCTTCAGGGTGAGGGTGAAACGGTCTTCTTGGAGTTCACGTGACATCAGCCGATGCCGGCACCGGCCTGCTCGCCCCCGGGTGGGCCGGTTCACCGGCCGCCGCCGAGGCCGGTGACGGCGCCGTCCTGCGGGCGCTGCTCGACGCCGAGGCCGCGCTGACCCGGGCGCAGGCGGCCGCCGGGCTCGCCCCCGCCGGGGCCGCCGCGGCGGTCACGGAGGCGGCCGCCGACCCCGGGCGCTTCGACCTCTCCTCCCTCGCCGAGCGGGCGCGGGGCGGCGGGAACCCGGTGATCCCGCTGGTCGCGGATCTGACCGGGGCGGTGGGCGAGCCCTACGGCCCCTATGTGCACCGGGGTGCCACCAGCCAGGACATCATGGACACCGCGCTGATGCTGGTGGCCCACCGCGCCCTCGGTCCGCTTCTCGAGGACCTCGACCGCGCTCAGCGGGCGCTGTCCGGCCTCGCCGCCGAGCACCGCGACACGGTGCTGCCGGGTCGGACGCTGACCCAGCACGCGGTGCCGACGACGTTCGGGCTGAAGGCTGCCGGCTGGCGCTCCCTGGTGCTCGACGCACGCGACCGGGCGACGGCCGTACGCGTCACGCTCCCCGCCCAACTCGGCGGCGCGGCAGGGACACTGGCCGCGTTCACGGCGTACGGGGCGACGGATCCGACCGGGCTTCCCACGCTCTACGCCCGGGAGCTGGGGCTGTGCCCGCCCGCTCTTCCCTGGCACACGCTGCGCACCCCGGTCGCCGACCTCGCCGGCGCTCTCGCCTTCACCGCCGGAGCGCTGGGCAAGCTCGCGGCGGACGTGCTCACGTACTCCCGAACCGAGATCGCGGAGGTCGCCGAGGGCAGCGGCGGCGGGTCCTCCGCCATGCCGCACAAGGCCAACCCGGTGCGTTCTACGCTGATCGCGGCGGCGGCCCGGCAGGCCCCGCAGCTCGCGGCCACGCTGTACGGCTCGCTGGCGGCCGAGGACGAGCGGCCGGCCGGGGCCTGGCACGCCGAGTGGGAGCCGCTGCGGGAACTGCTGCGCCTGGCCGGCGGCGCGGCCTGCAACGCCGCCGAACTCACCGAAGGACTCCGGGTGCACGCGGACGTCATGCGCGAACACCTGGACCTGACGCACGGGTTGATCGTCTCCGAGCGGCTGTCCGCCGAGCTGGCGCCCGTCCTCGGGCGCGGCCGGGCGAAGGAGCTGCTCACCGGTCTGGCGCGGCGCGCGTATGCGGAGAACCGCGGCCTCGGGGCGTTGCTCGGCGAGATGCTCGAGGAACTGCTTTCCACGGAACCGGAGTTGGCTGAGCGCCCGGAGTGGAAGAGTTTCGACCTCGCCGCCGCGACCGACCCCGCCCGTTACACCGGCTCCGCCGGACCTCTCACCGACCGTGCACTGGAGCGCTCGTGACCGACACTCTCCTCAACCACCTTGTCGAAGGGTCCCGTTCCGCTCCCCCGCTGCTGCTCGGCCCCTCACTGGGCACGTCGTACGCCCTGTGGGACGAGGTGGCGCCCGAGCTGTCGGTCGTGCACCGGGTGGTCCGCTGGGACCTGCCGGGGCACGGCGGTTCGGCGGCCGGGCTGATCGGCCCCGGCGCGAGAGTCGGCGATCTCGCGGACCTGGTGATCGCGCTCGCCGACTCGCTCGGCATCGAGCGGTTCGCCTACGCGGGGGTGTCGCTGGGCGGGGCGGTGGGTCTGGAGCTGGCGGTACGGCATCCGGAGCGGGTGTCGTCGCTGGCCGTGATCTGTTCCTCGGCGCACTTCAACGGTGCGAAGGCGTGGGAGGAGCGGGCGGCGCTGGTGCGGAGCGAGGGCCTGGCGGGGCTCGCGAAGAGCGCGGACTCCCGCTGGTTCACGCCCGGTTTCACGGTGCCCGAGCTGGTCCGCGACCACCGGGACGCCGATCCCGGGGCGTATGCCGCCTGCTGCGACGCGCTGGCCGCGTTCGATCTGCGGGACCGCCTCGCCGGGATCGGGGCGCCGACGCTGCTGGTGGCCGGCCGGGAGGATCCGGCGACGCCCCCGGCGCATCTGCGCGAGATCGCCGACGCGGTGCCGGGGGCGGCGCTCGTGGAGATTCCGGGTGCCTCGCATCTGGCGCCGGCGCAGCGTCCAGAGGCGGTGCTGACGGCGCTGCGGGCGCACTTCGGCGGGGACGCGGCGAGCGGGATGCGGGTACGGCGCGAGGTCCTCGGGGACGCGCACGTGGACCGGGCCCAGGCCCGGCAGACGCCGTTCACGGCGCGGTTCCAGGACTTCATCTCGCGCTACGCCTGGGGCGAGGTGTGGACCGACCCGACGCTCAGCCGCCGCGAACGCAGCATGATCACGCTCACCGCCCTGGTCGCGCACGGCCACTACGACGAGCTGGCCATGCACGTCCGCGCGGCACGGCGCAACGGGCTCACCCCCGAGGAGATCGGGGCCGTCCTGCTGCAGACGGCGGTGTACTGCGGAGTCCCGGCGGCCAACTCGGCGTTCGCCACGGCCCAGCGGGTCCTGGCGGAGACGGAAGCGGAGACGGAGGAGCCCGGCGCAGCGTCGTGACCCGCGGCCGGGCCGGTGGACGACGGGAAGGCGGGCGCGGACCGCGGCAGCCACACCGCGGCGAATGCCCCGGCGGCCCGTACCTTCCGTGGGTGACACCGGCACGGGTCCGCTGCCGCCGGGGCTCCGGGCGGGGCGGCCGTCGCCATGGGTCGCCCCGCCCGGGAGCACGCGCGCCGGTCGGTGGTCGAGTGGGGCGGCGCCCATCGGCTGCGGGCCCGGGGGTCACCGTGGCCGGTGGTCCGGGACTCCTCCGGGGATCACGGCCCGGTCCGCGGTCGCCGTCCGGCCGGCGACCGCGGTCAGTTCGGCCTCGGCGCGGGCGGCCAGGCCGTCCGCACCGCAGGAGCGGGCGAGGGCCAGGCCCCGCTCCAGGTCGGTCCGGGAGCGGGCGAGGATGCCGTACTCGACGCGGGCCGCCGCGTGTTCGTACTGGCAGGGTGAGGACTCCAGGTAGGCGGCGGCCTGCGCGGCGAGCCGCACCGCCCGCCGACCGGTCTCCAGGGCGGCGGCGCAGCGCAGGGCCTCCCCCATGGCGGTGTCCGTGCCGAAGCGCTCCGCCTGGCGGCGGTGCTCGACGGCGAGCCGGGCGGCACGGGCCGGGTCCTCGGTGGCGAGGGCGCGTGCGAGGTCGGCGGCCCAGAAGACATGGACGGGGTTGTGGTGGCCGCGGGAGGCCGCCGCCTTCTCGGCGGCCTCCAGTTCGTTGATGCCGTCCTTCGTACGGCCGACCGCGAGCAGCAGCCTGCCGCGCACCGAGCGGGGGTCGGGCAGCACGATGGTGGACGGGTAGGGAGGCGTGAACCCGTGTCGTTCGGCGATCTCCCAGGCCTCGTCCACATGGCCGCGGACGAGCAGGGTGTCGACCAGGTTGCAGGTCGCCGTCCAGTACAGGGGCAGGCCGCGGCCCACCCGTTCGGCCAGGCTCAGGGATTCGCGCAGCGACTTCTCCGCCGCCGCGAGGCGGCCCCGCCTGCGGTGTGCGAGACCGACGTAGGCGTGGGCGAGGGCCAGGTGGCCGCCGCTCCAGCCCGCCGACTCGTAGGAGCGCAGGGCCTCGGTGTAGAGGCTCTCGGCGCGGTCGAGGCGGTCGGTGTAGGCGTACGTGCTGGCGAGCATCAGGAGCAGTTCGACGCCCCACTCGGCGTCGGTCCAGCCGAGGCCGGGCGCGAGACGGCCGTTGACGACGGCGCGGTCGCTGATCGCGGCGACCTCCTCGGCGTTCTCGCCGCGCATCATGGCGTCGAAGCCACGCAGAATGAGCAGCGCGCGCTCGGAGTTGTCCCGGCCGGTGCAGGTGGCGGCGAGGGCGGCGAGGCGTTCGGAGCGGCCGGGGGCGGTGGTCTCGCCGGCGTGGATGCCCTCCCACATGAACTGCACGGCCTGCAGTCGCATACGGGCGGCGCCGGGCTCCAGCCGGGCGGTCTCCGCCTCGACGGTGCGGACGGCCTCCTCCATCTGGTTGTTGTGCATCAGCGCCTGGGAGAGCCGGACCACGGCGTCCACCCGCGCGTCCCCGTCGAGGCCGGACATGCCGAGCGCGGTCCGCAGATGGCCGATGGTCCGGGCGGGCGCGGTGAGGAAGGTGGCGCAGCCCAACTCGTAGAGCACGCGCGCGTGGACCTCGGGGCGGGGCGGTTCCCCGAGGGCTCGCTCCAGGCAGCGGCGGGCGGCGTCCGGGGCGCCGACGGCGAGGTGTTCACCGGCGGCGTCCCGCAGTTGCCGGACGAGTTCCTCGTCGTCGTCCGGGTGCACTTCGAGGAGGTGGCGGGAGGCGGCCGCGGCGCCTCGTCCGGAGTCGGTGACGATCCGGGCGGCTATGCCGTGCATGGCACGGCGCAGCGCGTCGGGGATGGAGTTGTAGACGGCGGTGGCGATCAGCGGGTGGACGAACTCGAGGTCGGCGGGTCCGCTGCGGCCGGCCCCGGGTTCGGGTGCGGTGAGGATGCGGGCCGTGCGCAGGCGTTCGGCGCAGCGGACGGCGTCGGCGTGGTCGAGGGTGGCGAGCTCGGCCACCAGGCCGACGGTGATGTCGCTGCCGAGGATGGCGGCGGCCCAGGCGAACCGGGTGGCGTCTATGCCGAGTTCTTCCAGCCGGGTGACGAGTCCGCCGCCGCGGGCGGAGCGGTTCAGGTCGCGCAGTTCACCGGCGTGCGCCTCGACGGGTTCGAGTGCGCTGTCCCGGACCTTGGCGAGCAGTTCGACGGTCTCGTAGGGGTTGCCGCCGGTGACGGCCCACACCTCGCGGCAGAACGCGTCGTCCGCGTGCTCGCCGAGGGTGGCGCGGGTGAGGCCGGCCGCGGCGGGCGGGGTCAGAGCGCTGAGAACGGTGACGGGGTACCCGGCCGCCTCGGCGACGGCGTCCAGGTGGCGGGCGCTCACCCCGGAGATCTCGCCGGGCCGACGGGCGACCACGACGAGAACGGGCAGGTCCGCCAGGCTTTTCGCGAAGACGGAGAGCCAGTACAGGGTCTCCTGGTCGACCCAGTGGGCGTCGTCGATCGTCAGCACCAGCGGCCAGTCCCGGCGGGCCAGCCGGCGCACGGCGGCGACCAGGCCCTCGCAGACGCCCTGCGGGTCGGCGTGCCGGTCGCCGGGCTCGGCTATGCCGAGGGCGGGGCCGGCGATGCCGTACCAGTCGCCGAGGTACTCGCGGGCCTCTTCCGGCGCCATCGACACCAGCGCGGGCTGGAGGAGTTGGCGTACGACGTGGAACGGGACGGTGCGCAGGGTCTCGCCGCCGCGGGCCGACCACACGGTGCAGCCACGCTGTTCGGCGATGCGCCGGGTCTCGGCGAGCAGTGCGGTCTTGCCGAGCCCCGCCTCGCCCCGCAGCACCAGCAGGCTGCCGGGCGAGGAGCGGTCCGTGCACAGGGTGTCGACCACCGCGGTGATGGCGGCCACCTCCTCGTCCCGCTCCCAGAGAGAGGCCGAGGCCGATGCCGTGGGCCGTACCTCCGTCATCCCACTACCTCCCCAAGTCGCCCGAACGACGTACAGACGTCGAGCGTAGTCCTCCGGCGGCCCCGACGGAGCGGTACCGGCCGGGCTCTTGCCGTGACGGGTGACACCGGGTACAGAGGTCGACGCACCCTACCGCTCACCAGGGCCCCGACGGTCAACGCCTTTCACGGTGGGGGCGGGTGATGGTGCGTCGGATCGTTTCGGCAGGGGCGGGAGGCGGGGCGGGGACCTCGGGACGGGGACCTCGGGGCGAGGCTCTCCGGGGACGGGTTCCCGGGAGTCGGACACCCTGCCGCCCGCCCGTTCGGGCTCGCGGGCCCGCACGGGCGCACACGCGGGAGCCCGCGAGGGCCCGGGGAACCTCGGAATCCCGGATATACGGACCTCTCTCATCCCTCTTTCACCGACGCCTCATACGGTGGGGGCATGACGCAGGCGACTCCTCCCGGGTGGTATCCCGACCCCGGGCAGACGAATGACGGACCGGCCTCCGAGCGCTGGTGGGACGGCACTGCCTGGACGGACCAGGTCCGGCCGGCGGGATCGGCGCCCGCCTGGGGCCCTCCGATACCGGGCCCGGCGTATTCCACCCGGCCGACCCAGCCGACGTATCCCGCGTACCCGGCGCATCCCGGGTATCCCGGGGTCGTGCAGTCCGGTTCGGGCTCCGGCCGAGGGCGCGGACTGCGCATCGGCATCGCCGTGGCGGCGGCCGTCGCGGTGCTGGCGAGCATCGGGGTCGGCGTGTACGCGCTGACCGACGACGGCGGGAGCGACAGCTCCACCGCCTCGCAGGCACCGGGCGGACGGGACGGCGGGCCGGGCGGGGACACGGAGCGCGGTCCGGGTGAGGAGGGCGAGGGGGGCCCCGGCCCGGACGATTCGGAGCCCCCGCGGGTCGAGAGCGGGTCGGTGACCGACGGACTGAGCGGGATCAGCCTGCCCATCCCGGACGGCTGGTACGGCCAGGAGGGCCAGGCGGGCGCCCAGATCATGTCGGAGGACACGTACGACTGCCCCGGCGACACCTCCAGCACCTGCACCAAGGGCGGCGCGTACTCGGCACCGGCGCTGGCGCTCGGCACCCGTGGCTCCACCGCGGAGGAGGTGGCCAAGGCGGACATCTCCGCCAACGCCGAGGAGTCGTACGGCGGCGGTTCCTACGGGAAGATCAGCTCGCACGAGGTCCTCGAGTCGAAGGCGGTGACCGTCGCCGGGCAGAAGGGCTACCTGGTGCGCTGGAAGGCGGTCACCAGCAAGGGGTCCGACGGGTACGTCCAGTCGCTGGCCTTCCCCTCCCCCGCGCAGCCGGAGCAGATCGTCGTGGTCCGCTTCGGTGTGGACACGGACCAGAAGCAGTCCGTCCTCGACGACATCACCAAGGGCATAGAGGAGGCGGAGGGCAGCGGCGGCGGCACCGGCCAGGACGTCTGAGCCCACCGCCGTGACGTCCTCCTCGGCGTCCGCCTGGGCGTCCGGCCATGGAAACGACGGCCGGGTGGGGTCCCCCTCCGCTCAAGGGGAGCCCCACCCGGCCGGTGGTGCGCGCCGCCCCCGTCCCCACGGTGCGGCGCGGTCGGGTCGCCGCCCGGTCGTCCGGGAGCGGCGGCCCTGGTCTCATTCGAGGCCGAGTGCCGGCAGTACGGCGGCCTCCACGAACCGGAGCAGGTAGTCCGGGTCCGCGTTCTCCTCCTCCAGGAGGGGCCGCACCCGCAGCACGCCGAAGAACTGGGCCGGAATGTAGGCCAGCGCGGGGTTGTCCGCGGGGACCTCACCGCGTTCGACCCCGCGGCGCACGATCGCCTTCAGTGCGACGATCTCCGGTTCGACCAGCGCTTCGCGCAGGGCCTGCGCCAGTTCCGGGTCCTGCGTGACCGCGTGTCCGAGTGCCTGTAACAGCGAGGTGTCCTTCGCCGACCACGCGCCCGCGCTCCGGGCTGCCTCGCGCAGGTCCCCGGCGAGGGTACCGGTGTCGATGCCGGCGAAGCGCGCCTGCCCGCTGGACCGCAGGGCCGCGGCGACGAACCGGGGCTTGGTCTGCCACTGCCGGTACAGCGTGGACTTGCTGCACCGCGTCCGGGCGGCGACCCCCTCCATGGTGACGGCGTCGTAGCCGCACTGGCGGATCTGTTCCAGAACCGCGTCGAAGAACTCCCGCTCACGCTCAGGCGTGATCTTGGAGCGGCGCGAGCTGCCGGCCGGTTCCGGCCGGTCCGCGGCCTGCGACGTCATCGGCTCGGCTCCTTGTCCTGAAGGTGGGCTCTCCGGGGCGGGTCCTCCGGGGTGCCGGCTCCCGGCATGCCCCCACCCATCGATACG
Organism: Streptomyces sp. NPDC058632; assembly: GCF_042717095.1. Lineage (NCBI taxonomy): Bacteria > Bacillati > Actinomycetota > Actinomycetes > Kitasatosporales > Streptomycetaceae > Streptomyces > Streptomyces sp. NPDC058632. Next base: position 20,560 of record NZ_JBHXQZ010000003.1, read on the forward strand.
CCAGCGTACCGGAACCGTGCCGTATCGGTACACTGACGTATCGGTACGACATCGTATCGGTACGCTTACGTGTCGGTACGGTCTCGTGTCGGTACGGTCTCGTGTCGAATCGAACTCGTACCGCTGAGGCTCGACACCACAGCGCAACCCGGTACCACCCGTGCCACCAGCACCACCACAGAACCAGCGTCGGCGAAAGGGCCGGGGGATGAATGCCCGCAGCGAGCCACCGAGCGAGCCGCCACCGGCGAGGACCGACCCGCCGTCGGCGTCCGGCGCACCGGCGCGCCCACCCCTCCTCCGTGAGCTCCTGCTCGTGGTGGGGTTCTTCCTCGTCTACAAGTTCGGCCGGCGGCTGGCTACGGGCCACTCCGGGGCCGCCCTCCGCAACGGGCACGACGTGTGGGAGCTGGAACGGGCACTCCGTCTGCCCGGCGAGGGAGCGGTGCAGTCCCTGCTGCTGCACGGCGACGGCCTCGTGCACCTCGCGAACACCTACTACGCGGCCGTCCATTTCCCGGCCACCGCCGCCCTTCTGATCTGGCTCTTCCTGCGCCGTCCGGTGCACTACGTGTGGGCGCGACGGATACTTGCCGCGGTCACCGCCGCGGCCCTGGTGCTGCATCTGGCGTTCCCGCTCGCGCCGCCCCGGATGCTCGCCGCCACCGGTCTGGTGGACACCGCGCGGGTGTACGGGCCGTCGGTCTACGGGCCTCCGCAGACCGACACGTTGTCGAACCAGTTCGCGGCGATGCCCTCGCTGCATTTCGGCTGGGCGCTGATGGTGGCGATCGGCCTGGTCGTCGCCACGCGCTCGCGGTGGCGGTGGCTGTGGCTGCTGCATCCGCTGCTGACACTGCTGGTGATCGTCGGTACGGCGAACCACTTCTGGCTGGACGCGATCGTGGCGGCCGCCCTGCTCGGCGCCGCCCTGACGGCCCTGCGCCTCCCCCGCCATGCCCGCCGGCCGTCGGCGGTGCCGGCCGTGCCGGCACAAAGGGACGAAGGGGGCGCGGCGGACGGGGCGAGGTCCGTGGACGAGGAACTCGTGGGGGTACGCCGATGAGCGCGGTCCTCGTCGCCGTCGCCCTGTCCCTCGTCTCCGCCGTCGCCTACGCGGCCGCCGCGGTCGCGCAGGAACGGCTGGCGTCACGGTCCCCCGGCACCGGTGCCCTGCGGCTGCTGGGCAGTGGCGCCTGGCGGTGGGCGGTCGTGCTGAACGCCGCGGGCGCGCTGCTGCACGTCGTGGCGCTCGCGTACGGCCCGTTGACCGTGGTCCAGCCGCTCGGCGCGCTCACGCTGGTCGTGGCCGTGCCGATGGGGGCGTGGATCGCGGGGCGGCGGGTGGGGCGCGCCGAGTGGCGGGGCACGGCGTTCACCCTGGCCGGTCTCGCGGCGATCCTGGTCACCGCGTCGGGGCCGGCGCCGGAGGGCACGCTGTCCGTGTCCGAGGCGCTGCTCGTCGCGGGCGCCACGGCCGCTCTGATCGGCGTACTGTCGCGGCCCGGCGCCCGGCCCGGGCTGCGGCACGCGACCGCGTCGGGCATCGTCTCCGGGGTGGCGTCGGCGCTCACCCAGTCCGTGACGGTGGCCGTGGCGGACCGCTCGGGTCCGCTGCTGGACGTCCGGGTGATCGGGGTGGCCCTGCTCGTCGCGGTGTTCGCGGCCGGCGGGCTGCTGCTGTCCCAGACCGCGTACCGCAGCGGGCTGGGCGCCCCGCTCGCGGTGGTGACCCTGGCGAACCCCGTGGCCGCCGCGGTGATCGGACTCTGTCTGCTCGGCGAGCGGTTCCGGGGCGGCCCGGCGGGGGTGCTGTTCGCACTGACCGGTGCGGCACTCGCGTCATGGGGCGTGATCCTCCTGACCCGGGCGACACCACGCCCGCGGCCCGGCGAGCACCCCGGAGTGCACCCTGCGGCGGCCTCCCCCGTGCCTGATCGCTCCGAGGCCGCTCACTCCGGGACCGAACCCCCCGGGACCGAGCACTCCGTGGCCGCGGTGGTCCTCACCCTGCGTCCGGGACCGGCGGCGCCGTCCGAACCCACCGGCCTCGTACCCCGGCCACGGCGCAGGCACCGGCTCCAGCATCGGCATCGGCATCGGCAGCCCGAACCGGGCCACCCGGCCGACGTGGCGTAGACGGCTGCACGGCAAAGCCGCGGAAAAGGGCCGGACCCAGGGCCGGCCACCGGCCCGGTCAGCGCCTGTCGCGCGTCAACTCGTCGACGACGAACCCGACTCCGACGCCGAGCATCCAGACGTCCTTGGCCAGCGCGAGTCCCTCCTGGGTGGGCCGCAGGCTGCCTTCCTCACGCATCCCCGGCGTCCGCAGGTACATCCCCAGCAGCGCCGACGAGAACGCGGCCAGCCCGGCACCGGCCACGGCCGTGGGGACGACGGGCAGCAGCAGGGCGGCGCCCAGCGCGATCTCCCCGGCGGAGAGCAGCCGGGCGAAGGCGGCGGGCTGCACCTTCTCGAGGAACGGGTAGGTGTTCCTGGCCATCCCGTGCAACTGCGCGACCGTCTCCTCGTCGACGTCCCGCTTGGACAGTCCGGAGTTCAGGATGAACGCCCCCGTGGCCAGACGGGGTGCCACGTGCCTGGGTTCGATGGACAGACGCATGAGAGCTCCCGGTCGCTGTGTGGCGCGGTGCCGTCCACCCTAGAACGCCCCGGCCCTCCCGGCAGGTCGACGGCCGGGACCGGCGGGCCGTGCCGACTGCGCCTTCCCTCCGCCCGGCGGCGGGCCGCGCCCCGGCGCCCGAGGCCGCGTACGCCCCTGGGGGTACGCGGCCGGTCCGCAGCCGTCCGCCCCGGCGACAGGGTCCTCGTCACCGGGCCGCGAAAGCCGTGGGGAGCCCCGCCGCACCGGGCCGGACGGCTGCGGGCCCGGCCCGGCTACGACGCGGTGGTGGGGGCGGTGATCCCGCACGAGGTACGGCACCTGGTGGCACCGGAGTCGGGCCCGAGGCCCGGCGCCGGAGCGGGAGGGCGGTGAGGCGGGGCGACCGTGCTCACTGCTCGGCCCCGTTCCCGGCCTCGTTTCCGTGGGAGGCGGCTCGTGCCGGGCCGGTGATCCACAGGTCCGCCTCGATCCGCGCGACGGTCGCCGGCAGGTGCGGCAGCAGGTCGCGGCGGACGGACTCCACGGAGTCGCGGCCGGCGTGCGCGGCGATGTTCACGCCGGCCGCCACCGTGCCGTCCCGGCCCCGCACCGGGGCGGCGACCGACCGCAGGCCCTCTTCCAGTTCCTGGTCGACCAGTGCGTGGCCCTGCCGGCGGACCCGGAGCGGTTCGGCGCGCAGCGCGCGCGGCGAGGTGAGGGTCCGGGAGGTGTTCGGCCGCAGGTCGGCGCGGTCCAGCCGGGCGTCGAGCTCGTCGTCCGGCAGATCGGCGAGCACGACCCTGCCGACCGAGGTGACGTGGGCGGGGAAACGCGTGCCCACGGTGATGGCCGCGCTCATGATGCGCCGGGTCGGGACGCGGGCCACGTAGACGATGTCGTCGCCGTCCAGGACGCGCAGCGAGGACGACTCCCGTACCTGCGCGACGAGCGACGACGGCGGCCGAGGACACGGACACCCCGGTGGACTTCGGGAAGGACGCGCCTCCGGTCCGCTAGGTCCTGTCGGCCCCGGCCGGGGCCGCCCGCGTGCGGAGCCAGACGGCCGTGTCCCCCGGCAGCCGGTTCCCGGCGTCGAGGGGCCCGCTGGCGAGCAGGATCCCGGTGTGCTCGGGCAGGTCGGCCGGGGTGTCGGCGAGGTTGACGAGGCACCGCGTGCCGTCGGCGCGCTCGAAGGCCAGGACACCGTCGGGGGCGGGGAGCCAGGTGAGCGGGCCCGTGCCGAAGGCGGGGCGCAGGCGGATCGCCCGGCGGTAGAGGGTGAGCATGGAGCCGGGATCGTCCTGCTGCCGGTCGACCGCGTACGTGGCCCAGTCGTCCGGCTGCGGCAGCCACGGCGTGTCCCGGGACCCGAATCCCGCGTACGGTTCCCGTGCCGCCCACGGCAGCGGCACCCTGCATCCGTCGCGCCCCGGGTCGGTGCCCCCCGAGCGGGCGTGCATCGGGTCCTGGATGTGTTCCCGTGCCACCTCCGCCTCGGGCAGGCCGAGTTCCTCTCCCTGGTAGAGGTAGACCGCGCCGGGAAGCGCCAGCGACAGCAGGGCGGCGGCGCGGGCGCGACGGGTGCCGAGGGCCAGATCGGTCGGGGTGCCGAAGGCCTTGGTGGCGAAGTCGAATCCGGTGTCCGAGCGGCCGTAGCGGGTGACCGTGCGGGTCACGTCGTGGTTGCACAGCACCCAGGTGGCGGGCGCGCCGACGGGCGCGTGCTCGGCGAGCGTCTCGTCGATGGAGGTCCGCAGCCGGACCGGGTCCCAGGGGCAGGTCATGAAGGAGAAGTTGAACGCCGTGTGCAGTTCGTCGGGGCGCAGATAGCGGGCGAAGCGTTCCGCGTCCGGCAGCCAGACCTCGCCGACGAAGACGGCACCGTACTCGTCGGCGATGGCCCGCCAAGCGCGGTAGACGTCGTGGAGTTCGTCCCGGTCGACGTACGGGTGCGGGCCCCGGCCCTCGAGGAGGTCCGGCAGCAGGGGGTCCTTGGCCGGCAGGGCGGCGGAGTCGATGCGGACGCCGGCCACGCCCCGTTCGAACCAGAAGCGCAGGATGTCCTCGTGCTCCTGGCGGACCGCGGGGTGCGCCCAGTTGAGGTCGGGCTGCTCGGGGGCGAACAGGTGGAGGTACCAGTCGCCGTCCGGAAGGCGGGTCCAGGCGGGGCCTCCGAACTCCGACGTCCAGTTGTTCGGGGGCAGTTCGCCGTTCTCGCCGCGGCCCGGCCGGAAGTGGAACAGCTCCCGTTCGGGGCCGCCGGCCAGGGCGGCGCGGAACCAGGCGTGCTGGTCGGAGACGTGGTTGGGCACGATGTCGATGATCGTGCGGATGCCGAGTTCGCGTGCCTCCGCGATGAGTTTCTCCGCCTCGGCGAGGGTTCCGAAGGCCGGGTCGACCGTCCGGTAGTCGGCGACGTCGTAGCCGCCGTCCTTCATCGGGGACAGGTACCAGGGGTTGAACCACAGGGCGTCCACACCGAGTTCGGCGAGGTACGGCAGTTTCGCGCGGACTCCGGCGAGGTCGCCGGTGCCGTCGCCGTCTCCGTCGGCGAAGCTGCGGACGTACACCTGGTGGATGACGGCGGAGCGCCACCAGTCGTCGTCGCTGCGGGCAGGGGTGGGCTCTCCCACGGTGCGTGCCTTTCTCTTCGGTGGACGGGTCCGGCGTCGGTCCTCGGGACCGGGTCAGCCCTTGGTGCCGCCCGCGCCGATCCCGGCGATGATGTGCCGCTGGAAGACGAGGAACAGCGTGACCATGGGGATGCTGGCGATCACCATCGCGGCGATGAGGACGGTCAGTTGGACGTTCTGCGACAGCTGCACCAGGGCCACGCCGATCGGTTGTTTGTCGGTGTCGGAGAAGACCATCAGCGGCCACAGGAAGTCCTGCCACACCGCGACCAGGGCGAAGATCGACACGACGCCGAGCACCGGTCGGGACATGGGCAGCACGATGGACCACAGGATGCGCAGCCGTCCGGCGCCGTCGATCTCGGCGGCCTGAAGGACGTCCCTCGGCAGTTGGTCGAAGAACCGCTTGAGCAGGTAGAGGTTGAAGGCGTTGGCGACGGCGGGCAGCCAGATGGCGAGCGGGTCGTTGAGCAGGCTGGTGTGGACCAGCGGCAGGTCGGCGACGACGAGGTACTTGGGTACGACCAGGGCCTGTGCGGGGACCATGAGGGTGGCGAGGATGCCGCCGAGGATCAGGTTGCCGAAGGCGGGCCGCAGTCTGGACAGGGCGTAGGCGGCTGCCGTGCAGAACACCAGCTGGAACAGCCAGGCTCCGGCCGCCTGCACCACCGTGTTCCACAGGTGGGTGGGGAGCTGCATCAGTTCCCAGGCGTCGGTCCAGCCGCTCGTGCTCCACCGGTCCGGGAGGAGGTCGGGCGGAGTGCGCGCCACCTCGTCCGGGGACTTCATCGCGCCGGTGACCATCCAGCAGACCGGGAAGAGGAAGGCCAGCGCGAAGAGCAGGACGACGCCGGTGAACACGGTCCAGTAGACGGCCCGGCCCCGGGGGCGGGCCAGGACGGCCGGGGAGACGAGGGTGCGGGTGCCGCTCATGCTGCCTCCTGGGAGGAGCGGGTGAGCCGGAGGTAGACGGCGGAGAACAGTCCGAGGAGGGCGAGGAGCATCACGCTCAGCGCGCAGGCACCGCCGAAGTCGTTGTAGAGGAAGGCGTACTTGTAGATGAGGTAGAGGACGGTGACGGTGGAGTTCTCCGGGCCGCCGCCGGTGATCACGAACGGTTCGGTGAACACCTGCATGGTGGCGATGACCTGAAGCAGCATCAGCATCAGCATCACGAACCGGGTCTGGGGGATCGTCACGTGCCGGATGCGCTGGAGCAGGTTCGCGCCGTCGAGTTCGGCGGCTTCGTACAGTTCGCCGGGGATGGACTGGAGGGCGGCGAGGTAGATCAGGACGGTGCCGCCCAGGTTGGCCCAGGTGGCGACGACCACCAGGGAGACCAGGGCGGTGTCGGCACCGTTGGACCAGTTCGAGGTGGGCAGGTGCAGGAACCGCAGCGCCTCGTTGGCGAGGCCGGGGCCCGGGTCGTAGAACCACTTCCACAGCAGGGCGCTGACCACCGGCGGGATCATCACCGGCAGGTAGACCACGACGCGGAAGAACGCCTTGGCGTGACGGAGTTCGTTCAGCACGAGGGCGAGGACGAACGGAACGGCGAAGCCGAGCAGCAGGGCGAGCAGGGTGAAGGTGAGGGTGTTGCGCCAGGCCGCGCCGAACTCGGGGTCGGACAGGACGCGGGTGAAGTTGGCGGTGCCCACCCATTCGGGCGGCGAGCCCGGCGTGTACTTCTGGAAGGCGATCACGACGGCGCGGATCGCCGGGTACCAGGAGAACAGGGCGAAGCAGACGAGGCCGCCGAGGAGGAAGCCGTAGGCGTGGGCCTGGTCGGCGAGGCGGCGCCGCCTCCGGTCCCTGGACGGGGGCGGCGCCTTCACCGGGCGGACGGCGGGCGGCGGGGCGGCGCGCCGTGCGGTGGCGGTCTTCGTCATCGCGGGCCGGCCTCACGCGGGGTGGAGGCCATGACGGTGGCCGTGATGGTGGTCATCGCCGGTCAGCCTCGCGCCAGGATGCCGTCGATCTTTGTCGAGGCGTCCTTCAGGAGCCGGTCGATGTCGGCGTCCTCCTTGGTGAGGACCGCGGAGACGACACCGTCGAGGACGGAGTAGAGCTGCTGCGCCTGCGGCGGCTCGATCCTCATCTCCAGGCTCTGGTTGCCGTCGAGGAAGGCCTGGTAGTTCTCCACCGGGACGTTGGCGTGATCCTCCTTGACCTGCTGGTCCTTGGCGTCGGCGGCGCCGGTGAACAGCCGGGGCTCGGGCAGGCCGACCGGTGCGTCGTTCTTCTCGGCGCGGGCGTAGTCGCCGAGGAAGCCGTCGCCGGGGGTGAGGAACATGTGGTCGAGCCACTTCAGGCCGGCCCTGATCTGTTCGGGCGAGGCCTTCTTGTTGAACATGTAGCCGTCGCCTCCGATGAGGGTGGCCTGTCCGCCGGGCATGGGGGCGAGGGCGAGGTCCTTGTACTCGGCGCCCTTCTCCTTCACCAGGATCGGGATGTTGTCGGGGGCCGCGAGGTACATGCCGAGCTTGCCGGCGCCCATCATCTGCTGGACGTCGTTGATGACGAGCAGCTGCTTGCTGCCCATGGACTCGTCCTCCCACCGCATGGCGTGCAGGGTCCGCAGCACGGCGCGGCCTTCGGGCGAGTCGACGGCGGCCTTCTTCCCGTCGGGGGTGACGACGTCGCCGCCCTGGGAGTAGAGCTCGGCGGTGAAGTGCCAGCCGCCCTGGTTCTGGGCGCTGTAGTCGGCGTAGCCGACGGTGCCGTCGCCGAGTGCGGCGATCCTCTTCGCGGCGTCGCGGACCCCGGCCCAGGTGGTGGGCGGCCGGTCGGGGTCGAGTCCGGCCCGTTCGAAGAGTTCCCGGTGGTAGATGAGCCCCATGGAGTACCCGGTGCGCGGTACGCCGTAGATCCTGCCGTCGACGGTGTAGATGTCCCGCAGCTGCTGCTGGATCGTCCCGTAGCTCTTCAACTCCTTCACGTACGGGGTGAGATCGGCCGCCTGGTTGATGTCGACGACATGGCCGGCGTCGGTGAAGTACGTGTAGAACACGTCCTCCATCTGCCCTCCGGCGAGCTTGGCGTCAAAGGTTTTCGGGTCCTGGCAGGGGAACGCGTCGTGCGGGACGACGTCGATGTCCGGGTTCTTCTTCTCGAAGGCGGCGATGTCCTCCTCGAAGAACTGGCGGTCGACCTTGGCGCTCTTGGGCGGCATGCAGTTGACCGTGATGCGGGTCTTGCCGTCGGCGGCCTGGTCGTCGTTCGACCCGCAGGCGGTGAGCGTGAGGGCGCCGACGCCTAGCGCGACGAGGGTACGGCGGATCCCGGTGCTTCTCATCGGTGGACCCCTCTGGGACAGGAGCGGGTGAACCCCTCGGACAGGAGCGGTGGGCGGGGCACACTCAAGCACCGACGACAGGGGTCCGCAAGATGTCGCGCAGAATATGAAATTATTCGACAGACGACCGGAAGCGGGGCGGCGGCAATCCCGAGGGGCCCGCGGGTCCCGGACCCAAGGGGCCCGGGCAGACCGGTCCTCAGGCCCGGGGTGCCTGTGCGGTCGACCCGCGCACCACCAGCTCCGGCTCGAACAGCAGCTCCTCGGCGGCGACCTGCCCCCCGTTGATCTGCGCGTTCAGCAGGTCCACGACGGCCCTGCCCATGGCCTCGATGGGCTGGCGGACGGTGGTGAGCGGGGGCTCGGTGCAGTTCATCAGGGCCGAGTCGTCGTATCCGACGACCGAGATCCGCGCGGGGACGTCGAGCCCCCGGCGGCGGGCGGCCCGTACGGCACCGAGGGCCAGCGGATCGCTGGCGCAGATGAAGCCGGTCACGCCCCGGTCGATGAGCCGGGAGGCGGCGGCGTGCCCGCCCTCGATGGAGAACATGGCGCGGGCGACGTGCTCGTCGGGCACCTCACCGGCGACCGCGCGGACGGCGGCCAGCTTGCGGGCCGACGGAACGTGGTCGGCGGGGCCGAGCACCAGACCGATCCGCTCGTGGCCGAGCGAGGCCAGATGCCGCCAGGCCTGTTCCACGGCCACCGCGTCGTCGCAGGAGACCCCCGGGAAGCCGAGGTGCTCTATGGCCGCGTTGACGAGGACGACCGGGATGTTGCGCTCGGCGAGCTGCCGGTAGTGGTCGTGGGGCGCGTCGGCCTGGGCGTAGAGCCCGCCGGCGAAGACGACGCCGGACACCTGCTGCTGGAGCAGCAGCGTCACGTAGTCCGCCTCGGAGACGCCGCCGCGGGTCTGGGTGCACAGCACCGGCGTCAGTCCGAGCTGGGCCAGCGCACCCCCGATCACCTCGGCGAAGGCGGGGAAGATCGGGTTCTGCAGCTCGGGCAGCACCAGGCCGACCAGGCGGGCGCGCTCGCCGCGCAGCTGGGTGGGCCGCTCGTAGCCGAGCACGTCCAGGGCGGAGAGCACGGCCTGCCGGGTGGACTCGGAGACTCCCGGCTTGCCGTTGAGCACCCGGCTGACCGTGGCCTCGCTGACCCCGACCTTCTTCGCCACCACAGCAAGTCGTCGCGTCATGAACGCAAGAATAGCGCAAGTCACGCAAGCGGCTTGCGTCAGCGCGCAAGAAATCGGCGCACCACGACGGCTCCGGCAGGACGGTTCAGTCCGCCGCCGGCACCACGCTGAGGTGGGAAGCGGCGCGCCGGCGTCTGCGGTGGCCGGCCGGGGTGCGGGGCGCCTCGCGCAGGACCAGCGTCAGCCGGACGCAGTCCATGTCGTCGAGAACCCTGGTCGTCTCCACGACGAGACGGCACTCGGTGACCCCCCAGCGCGGATCAGGATGCCGCAACGGCCGTACGGCGCCGTCGTGCTCGGCCGCCTGCTCGCCGACGGCACGGAGCCAGTGCGGCAGCCCCTGCCGGTAGGCGGCCTCCATGATGGGGTCCTGGGCGATGTCCCGGCGGATGGCCTGCAGCCCGTGGTCGTGGTCGTGCCGCTCCACCGTCTTGGCGAAGTGCGCCAGCATCGGCAGGCACCAGCTCGACTCGTGTTCCCCCAGCACGGTGGCGGCGTCCGGGTGGAAGAGGACGAACCGGAGGAAGTTGTCGCCGGGCATGGCCGTCGGATGCGGTTCGACATCCCGGAAAAGTGTCCGGAAAGCGGTGTTGGCCAGCAGCACGTCCCAGCGGCGGTCGACCACCAGGGAGGGAAAGGGCACCGCGTGGAGGAACGCGGCGTAGTCCTCCAGGTAGGCCCGCGCCTCGGGGGTCTCGGGGCCGGGCCGCGGCATCGGCCGCTGCCCTCCTGCCTGATGTGCCATCGGGAGGCTCACCCCTCTTGCCTGTGCGGCCTTGACGCGGCGCCCCGATCCTGCGGCCAGGACCTCGGGCGTGTCAACTATCGTGGCATTTCATGACGGTTGACGGCTGAAATTGGCCACAGTTGTGGCGAGACCTGGATGTGAGTTCGAGACACGGGCTAGTCTCCGTGAAGTTCACGGCAATCCCGTGTGAGAAGCCTGTGAGAGACGTAGACGTAGGAGATCTGTCGGTGACCGGTGGCTTCGTGGGTGAGGGTCAGGACACCGCGCCGACGACCGCGCTGCCGGCCGTCGTCGCCCGCGTCGCCGCACTCGCCGACCGGCTCGACGTGCCGCACGCCGAGGTCTTCGGCGTCGGCCGGCTCTCCGCGGCCTCCGGAGTCCCGGAGCCCGTCGTCAAGGCCCTGTTGAGCGGCCGGCCGGCGGGCGAGCCCGAGGTGCAGACCCGGTTCGTGCAGCGCCTGGACCTGCTGCGCCGCACCCGCCTCAAGCCGAACGGCCGCAAGTACACGCAGCAGGAGATCGCCGACGGCGCGGGCATGTCCCGGCAGCAGGCCGGCGCCCTGATCAACGGCGACCGGCGTCCCACCATGGAGCACTGCGACGCCATCCAGCGGTTCTTCCGGGTGCACGCCGGATTCCTCACCGCCGAGGACCCCGAAGCGCTCGCGAACGCACTCCAGCACACCGAGCAGGAGCTGTTGCAGAGCCTGGCGGACCGTGAGCGGCGGGCCGCCGTGGCGGCCGGGGACCCGCTGGAGCGGCTGCTGCAGGACCACGGGGTGCGCGGCATCGCGTGGCGGGCCGCCCAGCTCCCCACCGACCAGCACCGCGACAAGGTCGCGGAGTGGCTGGACATGCTCCTGGAGAGCGTCCAGCCTCCGAAGGCCTGAGCCGGGCTGGGCGGTTCAGCCGGGTGGGCACACCGGCCCGCGGCACGGAGCGGTTGTCAGTGGTGGGCGGCAAGCTGGGGGTGCGCCCGCACCGCGCGGGACGCGCGATGCCGGATCACGACTTGGGGAGAGCCGCGCGATGCCCACCGCCGTACCGACCGACCGCGAGCGCACCGCCGTCCAGGCCTATCTGCGACTGCTGCACACGGTGCGCGCCGCCCACGACGCGGAGACCGGCCCGCCGGGCACCCACAGGCCCCCGGTCGTGGCGCCCTCCGTCCTCGCGGAAGCGGAGACCGCCCTGGCCCGGGCGGGGCTGTCCGGCAACGAGGAGTCCTTCTTCCGGATGCTCCGCGACTGGCACCCGGAGCCGTGACCGGGCCGCACGGCTGACAAAAGCCGTCCGCACCGCCGGCCGGAGCCGTGCGGTACGGGTCCGGGGCGGCGCCACGCCGGTCGCGGACCGTGCCCCGGACCCGATGCCCCCGTCAGCCGTGCGGTACGGCGACCGCGGTCCCGACCAGACCGCCCTCGGCGCTCCAGTGGCCGTCGAAGTGGCCGAGGCGGCGGTCGCCCACCCACGGGCCGGGGACCAGGAGCACCGCCCGGAACCCACCGCGCGCCGAAGCGCCCGAACCACCGGTGCCGGTGCCGTCGGCAGGTTCGGCGAACAGCTCGATGTCGGCCTCCATGAAGTCCAGCCACTTCCCGGTGAGCGGGAACCACGCCTTGTAGACGGCCTCCTTGGCGCTGAACAACAGCCGGTCCCAGTGCACCCCGGGCCGTTCCCGGGTCAGCCGGGCGACGCGCTCCGCCTCTCCGGGAAGGGCCACGGAGGCCAGCACCCCCTCGGGCAGCGGTCCGTGGACCTCCGCGTCGATGCCGACGGAGGCCAGGTCGCCCGTACGGACCAGGGCGGCGGCGCAGTAGCCCGCGCAGTGGGTCATGCTGCCGGCCAGCCCGTCGGGCCAGCCGGGCGCGCCGCGCTCGCCGGGCAGCACGGGATGCGGGGGGACGCCGAGCTTCTTCATCGCCCGGCGGGCGCAGGAGCGTACCGCGGTGAACTCCCGCCGGCGCTTGTCGACGGCCCGCGCCACCACGGCCGCCTCCTCGGGGTACAGCGGGGCATCGGTGCCCTCGTCGCCGTAGGCCTCCACCACGACGACCGTGTCGGGCAGCAGTTCCCCGATCACCGGTTCCCACCCTCCCCCACCACGGCCCCGGGCGCGGACGCGGACTCCGTCGCCTCCCCCGGCACGATCCGGCGCAGCCGCCCGGGCGGTGTCGGCCGCTTCCGCCATTCGCGGGGGTAGCCCACGGACACCTCCTCGAAACGGACGCCGTCCTGCCGGGTGCTGCGCGGGATGTGGAGGTGGCCGTAGACCATCGTGTGGACGTTGAACCTGCGGTGCCAGTCGTCGGTGAGGACGGTGCCGCACCACATGGCGAACTCGGGGTACCACAGGACGTCCGTGGGGTGCCGGTGCAGCGGGTAGTGGTTGACGAGGACGACGGGCAGGCCGTCGGGCAGGCCGGCGAGCCGCCGTTCGGTCTCCGCGACCCGGGCCCGGCACCAGGCCTCCCGGCTCGGGTACGGGTCGGGGTGCAACAGGTGTTCGTCGGTGCAGACGACGCCGGTGCCCTGTGCGTACTCCAGCCCCTCGTCCTTGGTGGCGCACCCGGCCGGCAGGAAGGAGTAGTCGTACAGGAGGAACAGCGGGGCCACGGCCACGGGACCGCCGGGGCCCTCCCAGACCGGGTAGGGGTCCTCGGGAGTGACCACGCCGAGGTCGCGGCACTGGGCGACGAGGTGGTCGTAGCGGGCGACGCCACGCAGGGTGACGGCGTCCTTCGGGTGGGTCCACAGCTCGTGGTTGCCGGGCGCCCAGACGACTTTCCGGAACCGGCCCGCGAGGGTCTTGAGCGCCCAGCGGATGTCGTCCACGGTCTCCGCGACGTCTCCGGCCACGAGGAGCCAGTCGTCGTCCGATTCGGGGCGCATCCGCTCCACCAGGGCACGGTTCTCGTCGTAGCCGATGTGAAGGTCGCTGATGGCCCACAGCTGTCCGCCGCCGCCTGCTGTTGACGTCATCTGTCGCCCCTTGAACCTGAACGATCAATCCGTACGCACACCATGGCACGAAGAGTACGGTCACCGGCGGGCAGGATCACCGAATCCGTAACACGCCCGTGGTTCGGGAGCGCGGATCGAAGCCGTATGATCGGCGCTACACCGCCGCAGTGAAGCCCTTCCCCGGGGCCGTTCGGCGACCCTCCGCACCCTCTGCCCGGGCACGGGCCGCCGAGGCCTGCCCGCACCCTGTGAAAGGCGGCCCTGCATGGCCTCTTGCGTACGCGTATGGCTCAACCGCACGTACGCGGAGAACGTGTTCTTCATGGATCAGCTGAGAAGGAATCCCAGCGACCGGGCCGTCGAGATCCATGCCACCCACGGCGACCCGGACTCCCCCGTACTGGCCGCCGCCGACACCGCCGAGCTCGAACCCGAGGGCCTGTCCCCGGCGGCGTACGTCGAGTACGCGCTCGCCCAGTGCGCGCGGCGCGGCATCGACGTGTTCGTGCCGCGGCTGCACCAGGGCGCGATCGTCGCGCACCGCGCGGAGTTCGAGGCGGCCGGGACTGCGCTGCTGGCGCCGCCGCCCGAGGCGGTGGCCGTCTTCCACGACAAGGTGATCGCCTACGAGGCCGTCCAGGCGATCGGGGTGCCGGTGCCGCCGTGGTGGCGGGTGCGGTCGGCGGACGAGCTGGTCCGCGCGGTCGAGGAGCTGGAGGCGCGAGGTCACCGGGCGTGCTTCAAGCCCGCGTCCGGCGCGGGCGGTGTGGGCTACCGGGTGATCACCCGAGCCCCCTTCTCGCTCACGCAGCTGAACGGCTTCCCCAGCCCGTACGTGCCGCTGGAGCTGGTACTGGAGGCGGTGCGGCAGGCCGAGGAGCCGGTGGACTGGCTGGTGATGCCGGTACTGGGACAGCCGGAGGTGTCGGTGGACTGCCTCACCGGGCCGGACAACAGGGTCCGGCTGGCCGTCGGCCGCACCAAGAACGGCCGCCGCAGGGGGTTCACGCTGCACGAGCAGTGGCTGGAGCCGGCCCGGCGGATCGCGGAGGGGTTCGGGCTGCACCATCTGTCCAACATCCAGTTCCGGATGTTCGGCGAACGGCCCGTGCTGATGGACGTCAACACCCGGCCGGCCGGCGGTCTGCACCAGCTGTCGCTGTGCGGGGTGAACGCGCCGTGGGCCGCCGTGCGGCTGGCGCTCGGTGACGATCCGGGGGAGATGTCCCCGCCGTTCCTGGGCCAGGACTACTCGGTGGTGTCGGGGCTGCGTCCGCTGCGGCCGGTCTCGGTGCCGCAGCAGCGCGCGGGCCTGCCCGCGGACGTGCCCACGCCCGCGCTGAGCGGTGTACCGGCCCCGGCCGTGCCCGCCGGGCCTCGGACGGCGGTCGGCTCCGATCAGGTGCGCACCGCCGCCGCGGACGCCGTTGCCGGGGGCCCCGCCTGGGGAACGAGCCACCGCTAGAACCCGAATCTCCTCCGCACTCCCCCGTCACCCCCGCCCCCGTCGACCGGTCCCGGCACGCTTCCTGCGCCGGGGCCGGATTTTTTTCGGGAAATTCCTCCGGGGGGTGTATCAGGCGGCGGGTGTCGCGCTCTTAACGGTGAAGGGCGACGGGGGAAGCCCTTCCGGGGGGGGTGGGGAAGCCTTCCGGAGGGGATGGGGGAAGCCCGGGGGGAAAGCACGGGGGAACGGGGGGCTCGGGTCGGTCGGCCGCTGTCACGGGGGGCGACCGGCCGATCCGATGCACACCGTCGGTACGCACACCGCCGGTCCCGCCTCAGTCCCGCCGCACCGCCAGCCGCAGGGTCAGCACCTGGAAGGGGCGCAGGGCCACCGGCACGGCGTCCCCGTCCGTGTCCGCCGGTTCCAGCGGGCGCTCCAGGAGGTCGGTCACCGTGGCGCCGCCGAGCGGGAAGCCGGTGCGCAGGGTGCCGGTGGCGCGCCCGCCGCGGGACTCGTAGAGGCGGACGACGACATCACCGGAGGCGTCGTCCGCGAGCTTGACGGCCTCGACGGTCACTCCCCCGCCGTCCACGGAGACCACAGGAGCGGCGAGAGCGGCGGGAGCCACGGGGGCCTGTGGGTCCGGCGGGACCGCCGCCCGGGTCACGCGCAGCGGCAGGTTGAGGGCGTAGCCCTCCGCGACGGCGTCCTCGATGCCCGCGCCGGGCAGCAGCGCGTAGGTGAAACGGTGGACGCCCTGGTCGGCCCCGGGGTCCGGGACGCGGGGCGCGCGCACCAGGCTGAGGCCGACCGTGGTGGTCGTTCCGCCGTCGTCGCGGACCGTGCGGGTCACGTCGTGGCCGTACGTCGAGTCGTTGAGGACTGCGACGCCGTAGCCGGGTTCGCCGAGGTGCACCCAGCGGTGGCCGGGCACCTCGAACCGGGCCGCCTCCCAACTGGTGTTGGTGTGGGTGGGACGCTGGACGTGGCCGAACTGGATCTCCGCGGAGGAGTGCGGGGCCCGGATGTCCACCGGGAAGCCGGCCTTGAGGATCTTCTCGGCCTCGTGCCAGTCGATCTCGGTCTCGAAGTCGATCCGGGGGCTGCCTGCGCGCAGGGTGATCGTCTGGGTGATCCGTGAGCCGTTGCCGAAGGCGCGCTCCACACGGACGGCGCCGATCAGCGGGTCCTGCGCGACGACGGTGACGGACTCGGTGCCGAGCAGGTCCGTGCGGCGGTTGCGGTAGTGCTTGTCGATGTCCCAGGCGTCCCAGTGGTTGGGGAGGTCCGTGTGCAGCCGCAGCAGGTTGCCGGGACCTGCCAGTACCTCGCGGGCCGACCGCAGATCGTATACGGACGACAGTGTGCCGTCGTCCGCCACCCGCACCCGCACCAGCCCGTTGTCGAGCACCCGTCCCCTGTCCGCGGTCGTGACGGTGACGGGCTGCGGGGGCACGGCCGAAGCCGCGTCCGCCACCGCGTCCAGAGGTGCGCTGCCGTTCGCGGGCACCGTCACGTACGCGGGCGGGCCGTCGGGGGTGCGGACCACCTCGGCGCGGTCGTACGGGCTCGTGTTGAACACTCGGGCGCCGGCTCCGGGGCGGCCGCCGCCCAGGGCGGCGGTCGCCTCCCTCGTCAGCGTCTCCAGTTCCTCCGCGACCCTGGCGTACTCGGCCTCGGCCTCCCGGTGCACCCAGGCGATGGAGGAGCCGGGCAGGATGTCGTGGAACTGGTGCAGCAGGACGGTCTTCCACAGCCGGTCGAGGGTGTCGTACGGGTAGGAGTACTGGTCCGGCGCGTGCAGGGCGGCCGTCGTGGCCCACAGCTCGGCCTCGCGCAGCCGGTGTTCGCTGCGCCGGTTGCCCTGTTTGGTGCGGGCCTGGCTGGTGTAGGTGGCGCGGTGGAGTTCCAGGTAGAGCTCGCCGTTCCAGACCGGGGCGTCCGGGTACTCCTCACGGGCCTTGGCGAAGAAGGCGTCGGGGTGTTCGACGACGACCTTCGCGGAGCCCTCCAGATCGGCCAGCCGGCGGGCCCGCTCCATGTGTTCGCGGGTCGGGCCGCCACCGCCGTCGCCCCAGCCGAACGGCGCGAGCGAGCGCCTGCCGCCGCCCTTCTCACGGTAGTTGCGCACGGCGCGGGCCATCTCTTCGCCGGTGAAGGCGGCGTTGTAGGTGTCGACCGGCGGGAAGTGGGTGAAGATGCGGGTGCCGTCGATGCCCTCCCACCGGAAGGTGTGGTGGGGGAACCTGTTGGTCTGGTTCCAGGAGATCTTCTGGGTGAGGAACCAGTCGTTGCCGGCGAGCTTGGCGAGCTGCGGGTAGGCGGCGGTGTAGCCGAAGGAGTCGGGCAGCCAGACGCCCTTGGTCTCGATGCCGAAGTGGTCGAGGAAGAACCTTTTTCCGTGGACGAGTTGGCGGGCGAGGGCCTCGCCGCCGGGCAGGTTGCCGTCGGCCTCGACCCACATGCCGCCGACCGGCGCCCACTGTCCCTTCTCGACCGCCTTTTTGATCCTCTCCCACACCTGGGGGTAGTGGTCGCGCACCCACGCGTACTGCTGGGCCTGCGAGCAGGCGAAGACGAACTCGTCGTACTCGTCGGCGAGCGCGGTGGCGTTGGAGAAGGTGCGGGCCGTCTTGCGCCGGGTCTCGCGCAGCGGCCACAGCCAGGCGGAGTCGATGTGGGCGTGCCCGACGCCGGAGACGGTGTGCGCGCTGGCGTGCGCGGGCTGCGCGAGGACGGTGGCGAGGATCTCGCGGGCTGCGGGGGCGCTGCCGGAGACGTCGTCGAGGTCGAGCGCGTCCATCGCCCGGTCGAGCGCGTGCGCGATCTCGTGCCGGCGGGGCTCGTGCTCGCCCAGTTCGGCCATGAGTTCGCGCAGCACGTGGAGGTCGAGGTCGAGGTGCCAGACCGGTTCGTCGAGGACGGCGAGGTCGGCGCCGCGGAACACGTACAGCGGTGTGTCGCCCGCCGTGAGCCGGTCGCCGAGCGGGGTCGGGTGAGCGAAACCGTCGGCCAGGATGTCGGGGTTGGAGGCCGCCTCGACCAGGTAGTCGATCTCCTCACCGCCCGCGGCCGGGCGTCCGACCGGGACGTACCGGTTGAACGGGTTGACGGCCTTCAGGGGGGTGCCGTCGGGCAGGTGCACGAGGCCTTCGGCCTGGAAGCCCGGTCCGGCGCCGGTGAAGCCGAGGTCGATGACCGCCTCGACGCGCCGGCCGGCCCACTCCTCGGGAACCTGTCCGCGCATCCGGAACCAGGTGGTGCCCCAGGGCGGACCCCATGGGGTGCCGGGGGCGAAGGGCGCGTAGGAGGCGGCCGCGGCCTCGGCGAAGGGGACCGGTTCGCCCGGTGCGTGCCAGGCCTCGACGGCGAGCGGGACGGTGGCGGCGTGGACCGCGGGTTTGACGCGCTGGTGGTGGAGTCGCTGGGCGCGGTTCTCGATCCGGTGGCGTTCGTCGTGCATGAGGTGCTCCCCTCCTGAGGTGCTCTTCCCGCAGGGCTACTTGAGGTGGGCGAGGCCGGGGTGGACGGCGGTGTAGCCGTCGACGAGGCGGCGGGCCACGTTCACGGAGTCGACGAGCGGGTGCAGCGCGAACGCCTTGACCGCGTGGGTGCGGGAGCCGGACTCGGTGGCACGGAGCACCTCGCGCTCGACCGCCTTGACGGAGCAGACCAGGCCGGTGGCGTGGCCGGGCAGCGGATCGACGGAGACGGGATGGGCTCCCTGGGCGTCGACGAGGCAGGGGACCTCGATGACCGCGTCCCCGTCCAGCGCCGAAAGGGTGCTGCGGTTACGCACGTTGAGGATCAGGGTGGTGCGTTCGTCGCGGGCGACGGCCCGCATCAGGGCGAGGGCCACCTTCTCGTAGCCGCCGGACAGGTCGTCCTCGTCGCGGTCGCCGGCTCCGGCGGTCTCGCGGTTCTCGGACATGTAGGTGGCCTCGCGTTCGGCGCGGGTGCGCTCCCAGGTGGCGAGGGCGGGGATGTCGGAGTCGCCCACCTGCGTGTAGAAGCGGGCCTGTTGGTCGTGGAGGAAGGCGCCGCGGGTCTTCTGGGCCTGCTGGTAGGCGCGTACGGTCTCCCGGTTGTAGTAGTAGTAGTGCAGGTACTCGTTGGGGATCGCGCCGAGGGAGCGGAGCCAGTCGGCGCCGAAGAGCCGGCCCTCCTCGAAGGAGCCGAGCAGGGGCAGGTCGGCGAGCAGGCGCGGGAGTTCGTCACGGCCCTTGACCCGCAGGCCGCGCACCCAGCCGAGGTGGTTGAGGCCGACGTAGTCGATCCACGCCTCGCGCGGGTCCGCGCCGAGCACCCGGGCGATGCGGCGGCCGAGGCCGACCGGTGAGTCGCAGATGCCGATGACCCGGTCGCCGAGGTGCCGGGACATGGCCTCGGTGACCAGGCCCGCCGGATTGGTGAAGTTGATGACCCAGGCGTCGGGGGCGAGCCGGGCCACCCGCCGGGCGATGTCCACGGCGACGGGGACGGTGCGCAGCCCGTAGGCGATGCCGCCCGCGCCGACCGTCTCCTGCCCGAGGACACCCTCGGCGAGCGCGACCCGTTCGTCGTGCGCTCGGCCCTCGAGCCCGCCGACGCGGATCGCGGAGAAGACGAAGTCGGCACCGCGCAGCGCTTCGTCCAGGTCGGTGGTGGTGCTCACCTCGGGGGCGTCGGGCACGCCGGCCGCCTGTTCGGTCAGCACACGGGCGACCGCATACAGTCGACGGTCGTCGACATCGTGCAGGACGACCCGCGTCACCCGCCCCTCGGCGTGGTCCCCGAGGAGCGCGCCGTACACCAGCGGGACCCGGAATCCTCCGCCGCCCAGAATCGTCAGTCTCACGTCCGCACCCTTCCCACCACGGCGGCGTCGACGCCTGCCGATCCGTTCGTCCACGACGTCACCGCCGCCGGTCCTGCCCTCGATCATGACGCCTCCGGCGGGCACCGGGGCATCCGGCCGGCACGCACTCGGTGTGCGGCCGGACAGAGAACCGTGCGCGGCGCCCGGTCACCGGCCGGGCGCCGCTTCGTGCGGGCGGGCGTGGCGCTGTTGCACCCATTCGCGTCAGTTCATGAGATGAACTCTCCCCGCGCACAAGGACTTTCTCGGTCACACCTCTTGACGGCCCCGGGGTCGCGGAGCACATTGGCGGCACTGTGAGAGCGCTCTCAGAACCGATGGGCAGGGCTCTCCGGGCACTCCCCTCACCTGGATCGACCCACGCATCCGCACCCGTTTCCGAGAGGCATCCCCACATGAGTGACTCCTCCGGCACACCCCGCAGACCCCGCGTCCCGCGCAGATCCCGCTCGCTGCGGCGGGCGCTGTCGGCCGCCGTCGGCACGCTCGGGCTCGCGCTCGCGGCCTCCACGATCGCCCTGCCGTCGGCGAGTGCCTCCGCCCCGGCTCCCCCCTCGGGCTGGAACCAGGTCTTCGTCGACGACTTCAACGGCGCCGCGGGCAGCGGCGTCAACACCTCCGACTGGCGGTACGCGACCGGCAAGGGATACCCGGGCGGCCCCGCCAACTGGGGCACCGGTGAGATCGAGACGATGACGTCGAACCCGGAGAACGTCTCCCTCGACGGCAACGGCAATCTTCGTATCACCCCGCGCCGGGACGCCTCCGGGAACTGGACCTCCGGCCGCGTCGAGACCAACCGTTCCGACTTCGAGCCGCCCGCCGGTGGCGTCCTGCGCGTCGAGAGCCGTATCCAGGTGCCGAACGTGACGGGTGCCGCCGCCAAGGGCTACTGGCCGGCGTTCTGGATGCTGGGCGCGCCGTACCGGGGCAACTACTGGAACTGGCCGGCCGTGGGCGAGCTCGACATCATGGAGAACACGCAGGGCAACAACACCGTCTTCGCCACGATGCACTGCGGCACCGCGCCCGGCGGGCCGTGCAACGAGAACAGTGGCATCGGGGGTTCGACCACCTGCCAGGGCACGACCTGTCAGGCCGGCTTCCACACCTACCGGTTGGAGTGGGACCGCTCGGGGAGCGTGGAGGAGATCCGCTTCTACCTCGACGGCAACAACTTCCACACCGTGCGGGAGAACCAGGTCGACGCGACGACCTGGACGAACGCCACCGACCACGGCTTCTTCGTCATTCTCAACGTGGCGATGGGCGGCGGTTTCCCCGACGCCTTCGGCGGCGGCCCTGACGCCGGTACGCAGCCCGGGCACTCGATGCTCGTCGACTACGTGCAGGTGCTGTCCTCCGGCGGCGGGGGTGGCACCACGCCGCCGCCGTCCGGCAACCGTGACGCCTACGGCACCATCCAGGCCGAGTCCTTCGACGGCCAGTCCGGCACGATGACGGAGACCACCTCGGACTCCGGCGGCGGTCAGAACGTGGGCGCGCTGGCCAACGGTGACTGGCTGCGGTTCAAGGGCGTGAAGTTCGGCTCGTCCGCGGCCACGCAGTTCTCGGCCCGGGTGGCGAGCGGTGCGCCCACCGGGGTCAGCGGTCTGGTCGAGGTACGCCTGGACAGCCTCGGCAACGCCCCCGTCGGAAGTTTCTCTGTGGGCAACACGGGCGGCTGGCAGTCGTGGCGGACCGTCCCGGCGAACATCGGGTCCGTGACGGGCACGCACGACGTGTATCTGACCTTCACGAGCGGCCAGCCGCAGGACTTCGTGAACGTCAACTGGTTCACGTTCGGCCGCTGACCCATCGCGGTTCCGCATCGGTTCCGCTGCTCCGCCGAGGGGGCTCCACGCACGCGTGGGGCCCCCTCGATCACGCCCGTGCCCCGGTGGTTCCCCTGGAGCGCCGCGCCGCAGGGCCGCCCGCGCCGCAGGGTCCTCCCCCCGCGAATACGTCATACTTTTACTCGTGAACGTGTTACGGAGGTGAGGGTTCGGGCGTACCGGGACACCCTGTAGGTGGAGGAGAGGACCGAGGGCGTCACGAGGTACGGCGATGCCGCCCGGCAGGGACACACGGGACGCGGCGGGGCAGGCCCTCGACCACCTCGACGACAAGGAGCTGACGCGGAATGACCGAGGAGATCGAGGCGACCGGGGCGCCCGGGGCCGGCGCCGGCTGGCCCAACCCCCTGCGTGACCCGCGCGACCGCCGTCTCCCGCACATCGCCGGTCCCTCCGGGCTGGTCATCTTCGGGGTGACCGGCGACCTGTCGCGCAAGAAGCTGATGCCGGCGGTGTACGACCTCGCCAACCGGGGTCTGCTGCCGCCGGGCTTCTCGCTGGTCGGTTTCGCCCGCAGGGACTGGGAGGACCAGGATTTCGCGCAGGTGGTGCACGACGCGGTCAGGGAGCACGCCCGCACACCGTTCCGCGAGGAGGTCTGGCAGCAGCTCACCGAGGGCATGCGGTTCGTGCCGGGCGACTTCGACGACGACACGGCGTTCGAGCAACTGCGCTCCGCCGTCGACGAGTTGAACATTTCCCGGGGCACCAGCGGAAACTACGCCTTCTATCTCTCGGTACCGCCGAAGTTCTTCCCGAAGGTGGTCCAGCAGCTGAAGAAGCACGGGCTGGCCGACGATCCCGCGGGCTCCTGGCGGCGCGCGGTGATCGAGAAGCCGTTCGGCCACGACCTGAGGTCGGCCCAGGAGCTCAACGCGGTCGTCCACGAGGTGTTCGACCCGGACCAGGTCTTCCGGATCGACCACTACCTGGGCAAGGAGACCGTCCAGAACATCCTGGCCCTGCGCTTCGCGAACACCATGTTCGAGCCGGTCTGGAACCGGTCCTTCGTCGACCACGTGCAGATCACCATGGCCGAGGACATCGGCATCGGCGGCCGGGCCGGCTACTACGACGGCATCGGCGCCGCCCGCGACGTCATCCAGAACCACCTGCTCCAGCTCATGGCGCTCACCGCGATGGAGGAGCCGGCCTCCTTCGACGCGGGGTCGCTGCTCACCGAGAAGCTGAAGGTCCTCCGGGCCGTGCGGCTGCCGGAGGACCTGGGCCGGCACACCGTGCGCGGGCAGTACGTGGGCGCCTGGCAGGGCGGCAGGCGGGTACCGGGTTACACGGAGGAGGAGGGCATCGACGCGGGCTCCACCACCGACACCTACGCGGCGGTCAAGCTGGGCATCGACAACCGCCGCTGGGCGGGCGTCCCCTTCTACCTGCGCACCGGCAAGCGGCTGGGCCGCCGGGTCACCGAGATCGCGGTCGTGTTCCAGCGGGCGCCGCACTCCCCCTTCGACTCCACCGCCACCGAGGAGCTCGGGTCGAACGCCGTCGTCATCCGGGTGCAGCCGGACGAGGGCATGACGGTGCGGTTCGGTTCCAAGGTGCCGGGCACCTCGATGGAGATCCGGGACGTGACGATGGACTTCGCCTACGGCGAGTCGTTCACCCAGTCCAGCCCGGAGGCGTACGAGCGGCTCATCCTCGACGTCCTCCTCGGGGACGCCAACCTGTTCCCCCGGCATCAGGAAGTGGAAGAGTCCTGGAGGATCCTCGACCCGGTCGAGGAGTACTGGGCATCCCACGGCAGACCGGCGCGGTACGCCTCGGGCAGCTGGGGACCCGCGGAAGCCGACGAGATGCTCGCACGAGACGGACGGAGCTGGCGCAGGCCATGAAGATCGATCTGACCGACACCACGGCAAGTGATGTCAACAAGGCGCTGGTGCGGGGCCGCCGCGCCATCGGCACCCCGGCGGTGGGCATGGTCCTGACGATGGTGATCGTCACGGACGAGGAGAACGCCTACGACTCGATCAAGGCCGCCGAGGAGGCCTCGCACGAGCACCCCTCGCGCATGCTGGTCGTCATCAAGCGGCACGCCCGCACTCCGCGCGAGCGCACCCATCCGCGGCTGGACGCCGAGGTGCGGGTCGGTTCGGAGGCCGGTACGGGCGAGACGGTCGTCCTGCGGACCTACGGCGAGGTGTCCGACCACGCCGACTCCGTGGTGCTGCCGCTGCTGCTCCCGGACGCCCCGGTGGTCGTGTGGTGGCCGGCGGACGCGCCCGAGACCCCCTCGAAGGACCCGCTGGGCGCTTTGGGCCAGCGCAGGATCACCGACCTGTACACGGTGGAGAAGCCTCTGGAGGTCCTGTCGGCCCGGAGGCGCACCTACGCGCCCGGCGACACCGACCTGGCCTGGACCCGGCTGACGCCGTGGCGTTCGATGCTGGCCGCCGCCCTGGACCAGGCCCGGATGACGGTGACGTCGGCGGCCGTGGAGAGCGAGGCCGAGAACCCCAGCGCGGAGCTGCTGGCGCGCTGGCTGGAGGCCCGGCTGAACGTGCGGGTCGAGCGCGTGGAGACGGCCGGCCCGGTGGTCACGGGGGTGCGGCTGGGCACGGCGGACGGCGAGATCGTCATCGACCGGCCGGAGGGCCCGATGGCCACGCTGTCGCTGCCGGGGCAGCCGTCGCGGCGGCTCGCGCTGAAGGTCCGCCCCCTGTCCGAGCTGCTCGCCGAGGAGCTCCGGCGGCTCGACGCGGACGAGATGTACGCCGTCGCCCTGCGCGGCGAGAGCGCCAAGGAGGCCACCGGCCCTGCCTGAGAGTCCCCTCTCCCTCCGCCTCCATGCCTGACACGGGTGACACGTCCGCACCGACCCGCCGCCCCGGTGGGCCGCCCCACCACGACATCGGGAAGTGAACTGACATGCAGATCGGTCTTGTTGGTCTCGGCAAGATGGGCGGCAACATGCGCGAGCGCCTCCGCGCCGCCGGGCACACCGTCGTCGGCTACGACACCCGCCCCGACCTCTCCGACGTCGCCCACCTGTCCGACCTCGTCGACCGGCTCGACGGGCCGCGCGCGGTCTGGGTGATGGTCCCGGCCGGTGCCGTCACCCAGCACGTCATCGACCAGCTGGGGACCCTGCTCAAACCGGGTGACACCGTCGTCGACGGCGGCAACTCCCGCTGGACGGACGACGAGAAGCACGCCAAGGAGCTGGGTGCCCGGGGCATCGGCTTCGTCGACGCGGGTGTCTCGGGCGGTGTGTGGGGGCTGGAGCACGGCTACGCGCTCATGGTCGGCGGCGACGAGGAGCACGTGGAACCCCTGAAGCCGATCTTCGACGCGCTCAAGCCGGAGGGACCGTACGGCTACGTCCATGCCGGCCGGGTCGGTGCCGGGCACTTCGCGAAGATGGTCCACAACGGCATCGAGTACGCCATGATGCAGGCGTATGCGGAGGGCTGGGAGCTCCTTGAGAAGGTCGACTCGGTGGACAGCGTCCGCGAGGTGTTCCGCTCCTGGCAGGACGGTACGGTCATCCGTTCCTGGCTCCTCGACCTCGCGGTCGACGCCCTCGACGAGGACGCCCACCTGGAGAAGCTGCGCGGCTACGCCGAGGACTCGGGCGAGGGCCGCTGGACCGTGGAGGCGGCCCTCGACCACGCGGTGCCGCTTCCCGCGATCACGGCCTCCCTGTTCGCCCGGTTCTCCTCCCGGCAGGAGGACTCTCCGCAGATGAAGATGGTCGCGGCGCTGCGCAAGCAGTTCGGCGGGCACGCGGTCACGTCCGCGGGTACGTCCGCGGGTACGTCGACGGACCGGCCCGACCAGGGAAGCCATGGAAGCCCACAGGGCCAGGGAAGCCGGACCGCAGGAGAGGTCCGGGCAGGCCGAGCGGACCCGGGAAACCCGGGAAACCCGGGAAACCCGGACGAGGTGTAGCGGCCGTGGGCGACCTGCTGCTCGCCCGGCACGGTGAGACGGAGTGGAGCAGGTCGGGGCGGCACACCGGCCGCAGCGACCTGCCCCTGACGGAGGACGGCGAGACGCAGGCCAGGGCGCTGGCCCCGTTGCTCGCGGGCCGCTCCTTCGCCCTCGTGCTCACCAGCCCGCTGGCCCGCGCCCGGCGCACCGCCGAACTGGCGGGTCTGGCGGACGCGTTGCCCGAGCCGGACCTGCGGGAGTGGGACTACGGCGGCTACGAGGGCGTCACCACCGCCGACATCCGCCGCATCCGGCCCGGCTGGGACCTGTGGACCGACGGGGTGCCGCCCGGCCCCGAGTTCCCCGGCGAGTCCCCCGGGCAGGTCGGCGCACGGGCCGACCGGGTGCTGTCCAAGGTGGCCGGGGCGCTCGACGCGGGCGATGTGATGCTCGTGGCGCACGGTCACCTGCTGCGCGTCCTGACGGCACGCCGGCTGGGTCTGCCGCCCGCGGACGGACGGCTGTTCCGGCTGGAGACGGGCACACTGAGCCGGCTGTCGCTGGAGCACGGCAGTCCGGTGATCGAGGAGTGGAACACCCGGCCGTGACCCGAGCGGCGACGTGGCGCGGCGGCCCGGCCCGCGCAGGGTCCGTCCGTCGGCTTCTCAGCCACCGCCGCTGAGGGCGCTCGCGGTCCGTACGGCGTGCTGGGCGGCCAGTCGTACCGGCGCGTTGCGGGCGCCGTAGCCGCGGTGGCCGCCGTCACGCTGGAGGAGTTCGAAGAACACCCGGCCGACGGTGCGGGTGTAGCAGTGCCGCAGGCTGCCGCCGCTGTCGTCACGGTCGTAGAGGATGCCCAGCTCCCGGTACGTCTCCAGCTCGCCGTCGGCGAACTCGTGGCGGGCGGCGAGGTCGTCGTAGTAGTTGGCCGGGATCGGCAGCAACGGGGCCCCGGCGTCGCGGAGCCGGCGGGCGGCGGCGACCACGTCGTCGGTGGCGAACGCGATGTGCTGGGCGTGCACGGTGTCGTCGGTGGGCGCGGCGCCGACGGTGAGGGCGATCCGGACGGTGCCGTCGGGGTTGCTGACCGCGCGGCTGCGCTGCAGGCCGTAGGGGTCGGCGACGTCGACGCTGTCCTCGGCGTCCAGTCCGAGCACGCTGCGGTGGAAGAGCGTCGCCTCGTCGAAGTGGTGCCAGGGCTGGGTGAGCGCGAGATGGTCGATGCGGCGGATGCCGGCGGTGGCGGTGGCGGCCGGAGTCTGTCCGGTGTCCTCGAAGTCGGCGCGCCAGTCGGTGTGCCGGGCGTCGCAGAAGAACAGTTCGGTGCCGTCGGGGGCGGCGACCGCGTCCAGCGGGGCGTCCTCGGGTGCGCGGCGACGGGGCAGCACGGGCGCCAGCAGGGCCTCCGCACGGTCGGCGGCGCCGCGCGGGTCGGGCGACTCCAGGCCCACGGCGGCGAGGTGGGCGGCGTCGCGGCGTACGACGGCTCCGGTGTTGACGAGGATGCGGGCCTCGCCCTGCTGCCAGAGGTCGACGGGCTTGCTGCGGTGGCGGGCGGTGCGGGCGAAGCCCAGGGCGGCGAGGAGACCGGTGAGGGGTTCGGCGTCGGCGGCGACGAGTTCGGCGAAGGCGAAGCCGGTGGGGACGACGGGGGCGGGGATGACCGGGGTGGGCGTGAGGGACGCGGGCGGTGTGTCCTCCCCCGTCCCCACCTCCTCCTGCAGCGCGAGCAGGGAGCGGCGGGCGTCGACGGCGGTCGGGGCGGCCTCGGCCTGCCGGAACACGTCGTTGAACACCTCGAGGGACAGCGGCCCCGCGTAGCCGGTGCGCAGGACGTGCCGGACGAGCCCGGCGACGTCGAAGCCGCCCTGGCCGGGGAAGCAGCGGTGGTGGCGGCTCCACTGGAGCACGTCCATCGCGGGCAGCGGGGCGTCGGCCAGCTGGAGGAAGAAGATCTTCTCGCCGGGGATGTCCTCGATGCCCTGGGGATCGGAGCCCCGGGAGAGGATGTGGAAGCTGTCCAGGCAGGTGCCGAGCGCCGGATGCCCCGCCGCCTCGACGATGCGCCAGGCGTGGTCGTACGTGCTGACGTGCCGCCCCCAGGCCAGCGCCTCGTAGGCGACACGGACGCCGAAGTCCTGGGCGAGGTCGGCGAGTTCTCGCAGGTGCGCGGCGGCGAGGGCGTCGTCGTCGACCGCCTCGGGGTCGACGCTGGAGCAGACGAGCACGGTGTCGGCGCCGAGTTCGCGCATCAGGGCGAACTTGTGCCGGGCACGGCGCAGGTTGCGGGCGAACAGCTCGGCGGGCACCGCCTCGATGTCCCGCATCGGCTGGTAGAGGTCGACGGTGAGGCCGAGGTCGGCGCAGCGGGTGCGGACCTCCCCGGGGGTGAGCGGGCTGGCGAGCAGATCGTTCTCGAAGATCTCCACGCCGTCGAAGCCCGCGCGGGCGGCGGCCGTGAGCTTCTCGGTGAGGGTGCCGCTGAGGGAGACGGTGGCGATGGACGTACGCACGTCGGTACCTCTGCTTCCGTGACGTTCCGTGGAGTTCCGTGGAGTTCCGTGCGGTGAGGGCTACCGGGGAGCGGGGACCGGACCGGTGAGGTCGGTGAGGTGGGCGAGCATGCGGGCCCGGTCGGGTTCCCGGCCGGTGAACAGGCGGAACGCGTCGGCGGCCTGGAAGGCGGCCATGCCGCCACCGTCGAGGGTGGCGCAGCCGGCGGCGCGGGCGGCGCGCAGCAGGTCGGTCTCCAGGGGCCGGTAGACGACTTCGGCGACCCACAGTCCGGGGTGCAGCAGGCCGGCGGGCAGGGGCAGGCCCGGGTGCGCGGCCATGCCGGTGGGGGTCGCGTGCACCAGGCCGCCGCTGCCGTCGGCGGCGGCGAGGAGCTCGGGCAGCAGGTCCAGGGGGGCGGCGGTGGCGCGGCCGGCGCCGAAGGCGCGGTTCAGGGAGCCGGCGAGTTCGTCGGCCCGCTCGGGCACGGCGTCGACCACGCTGACCCGTCCGGCGCCGAGGGTGAGGACGGCGTGCGCGACGGCGGCGCCCGCGCCGCCCGCGCCGAGCTGCACCACCCGCTCCAGCGGCACGTCGGGCAGGCCGCGGGCGAAGGAGGCGGCGAAGCCGGTGACGTCCGTGTTGTGGCCGACGGCCCGGCCGTCCTCGAAGACGACGGTGTTGACCGCGCCGAGTGCCTCGGCCTGCGGATCGAGCGCGTCCAGGTGCTCGACGACGTGCCGCTTGCACGGGTGGGTGATGTTGAGCCCGTCGAATCCGAGCAGCCGGGCGGCGTCCAGCAGCTCGCCCACCCCTTCGGGCGGCAGGCCGATCGTGTCCAGGTCGAGGAGCCGGTACAGACAGCGCAGGCCCTGCCGGCCGGCCTCCCGCTCGTGCAGCGCGGGGCTGAGCGACGGGCCGATGCCGGAGCCGATCAGCCCGACGAGATACGAGTCCTTGAGCACCGAGGCCTCCAGAGAGCGGCTCACTAATGTACGAACCAGTACGTTAGCTATATCAGCCGGTCGGGCCGCACGGAAGACCCGACGGGCCGGGAGCGGCCCCCTTCTACAATCACCGGCACGGCCCTCTCCCCGAAGGAACCCATGACCAGCGTCGAAGAACCGGCACGGCCCGGCGAGCGTGAGCGCATCCGTGACGCGGCCCGCACCAGGGCCGAGATCCTCGACGTGGCGACCCGGGAGTTCGCGCGGGCCGGCTACGACGGCGCCCGCGTCGACGAGATCGCCGCCCGCACCCGCACCACCAAGCGGATGATCTACTACTACTTCGGCGGCAAGGAGCAGCTGTTCACGGCCGTGCTGGAGCGCGCGTACGGCGTGATCCGGGAGGCCGAGCAGGAGCTGGACGTCGACCATCTGGATCCGGTGGCGGCCATCCGGCGCCTCGCCGAGGTGACCTTCGACCACCATGAGCAGCACCCGGACTTCATCCGCCTGGTCAGCATCGAGAACATCCACGGCGCGGAGCACATCGCGGCCTCCGAGAAGCTCGGGCGGATGGGCTCGCCCGCGCTCGACGTGATCCGCCGGATCCTGGCGGCGGGGCAGAGGTCGGGCCTGTTCACTGCTGACGTGGACGCCGTCGACCTGCACGCGATGATCAGCGCGTTCTGCTTCTTCCGGGTGTCCAACCGGCACACCTTCGGCGTGCTGTTCGGCCGCGACCTGGTCGACGCGGACCGGCGCGAGCACTACCGGGCGATGCTGGGCGACATGGTGATCGCGTACCTGACGGCGGAGCGGACGACGGACTGACGGCGGACCGACTGCGGGCCCCGCACGACCCCAGGACCTGCGGCCCCGCTCCGGCGGGCCCCGGACCAAGTCCGTACGACGCCACCCCTTGACACCGTGGACGGTCGGGCGCAGCATCCCTACCCAGCCGCAACTAACTACCCAGTGGGTTAATTAGCACAGCGGCGCCTCCCCTCCGCTCGTCCTCCGCGTACCGTCGTGGAGTCCCCTCGAAGGAGCCCGCCGTGTCCGTCCCCAACCCGCCCCGTGACTCCTCCCCGCCCGGACAGCCGGCCGGACAGCCGGCCGGGCAGCCGAAGAAGGCGGCGACCGCCGCCTGGATCGGCAGCGCCCTGGAGTACTACGACTTCTTCATCTACGGCAGCGCGGCGGCGCTGATCTTCCCGGAGGTGTTCTTCGACGACTCCGACCCGGCCACCGCCACCCTGCTCTCCCTGGCCACGTTCGGTGTCGCGTACGCGGCACGGCCCATCGGCGCGCTGTTCCTCGGACACTTCGGGGACCGGGTCGGCCGTAAGAAGATCATGGTCTTCACGCTGATGCTGATGGGCCTGTCGACGTTCCTCATCGGCTGTCTGCCCACCCGTGACCAGGTCGGCACCCTCGCACCGGTCCTGCTGGTGCTGTGCCGCATCCTGCAGGGCATCTCGGCGGCGGGTGAGCAGGCCAGCGCGAACTCGATGACCCTGGAACACGCGCCGCCCCACCGGCGCGGCTTCTTCACCAGTTTCACCCTGAGCGGCACGCAGGGCGGTCAGCTCCTTGCGACGCTGGTCTTCATCCCGGTGGCCGCGATGCCCGAGGAGCAGCTGCTCTCCTGGGGCTGGCGGGTGCCGTTCTGGATGAGCGTCGCGGTGGCCGTCGTCGGGTACGTGATCCGCCGCAAGCTCGACGAGACCCCGGCCTTCGAGCAGCAGAGCGCGACCGAGGGTGTCGTGAAGCTGCCGCTGGTGGTGCTGCTGCGTGAGCACTGGGCGGACGTCCTGCGGGTGGTCGCGGGTGCGCTGGTCGCCTCGGTCAGCACGATCTTCACGGTGTGGGCGCTGGCGTACGCGACCAGCGACTCGGTCGGCATGTCCCGGACGTCGATGCTGTGGGTGGCCGCGTTGGCGAACGTCGCCGCGCTCGCCGCGATCCCGCTGTGGGCCTCGCTCTCCGACCGGATCGGCCGCCGCCCGGTCTACCTGGTCGGCGCCGCGGGCAGCGCGGTGGCGATGTTCGTCTACCTGTGGGCCATCTCCACCGGCAACTTCGCGCTGACGATGCTCCTCGGGATCCTCGCCTTCGGTGTCGTCTACAGCGCCGCGAACGGTGTGTGGCCCTCCTTCTACGGCGAGATGTTCCCGACCCGGGTGCGGCTCTCGGGCATGGCGATCGGCACCCAGATCGGGTTCGCCGTGGCCGGTTTCGCGGTCACCTTCGCCGCGCAGATCGCGGGCCCGGACGGTGACGACTGGATGGCGGTGGCGCTGTTCACGGCCGCCCTGTGCGTGCCGCCGGTCATCGCGGCGCTCTCCGCCCGGGAGACGCACCGCGTCCCGACCGAGCAGCTCGGCGAACGGGTGAACGACGGGTCGGCCCGTCCGGAGAAAGTGACGGCCTGACCCGCATCGGCCGCCCCGCTCCGTTACCCCCGTCCCCCAGTCCGCCCCCGTCCCCTCGCCGGCCGGGACCCTGGATGCCGCACCGTCGGCTCGAGGGTCCCGGCCGGCTTTCGTCCGTCACCCGCGTCCGTCACCCGCGTCCGCCTGCCTGCTACGCCTGTGACGCGTCGCGTCGCGGGATCCCGTACGCGCGCTCCACGCGCAGCCTCAGCACGAGGCGGCCGTCACGGACCATGGCGGCACGGTAGTCGTCCCAGTCGGGGTGCTCGCCCTGGACGTCGCGGTACAGCCGGACGAGTTCCTCCACCGTCCCGTCGTGCGGGTCGGCGGCGACGGGCGACAGCTCGGCGGTCCCCTCGGCGACCGTGTACGCCCACCGGTCGGCGGTCGTCACGTGGTAGGACGCCCGGGGGTCGCGCCGCAGGTTGCGGGTCTTGGCGCGGCCGTCCGTGACCGAGACACGGATCATCCGCTCGTCGGGGTAGTAGGCGTGGTTGACGTTCGACAGCTGGGGCCGTCCGTCCTGCTTCAGGGTGACGAGCACCCCGCCGTCCTCGTCGCCGATCAGCTCCAGCAGGGCCCGCTGTGTGTCCTGTGTCATACCCGGCTCAACGGAACGCACCGGGTCGGGTGTTCCCCGGCCGGGTTCGCCGGTGTGTTCCCGTGTGCGGCGAGGTCTGACCCGGTCCGGGCGGGGTATTCCGAGAATCGGCTCGTGAGATTGATCGAAGGAGTGCCATGGGACTGCTGCGGCAAGAGGCCGGCCCGGAGGAGACCGGTCTGGACGCGAAGGCGCTGGACCGGATGGACCGGCACTTCGCGCACGAGGTCGACGAGGGGCGACTGCCCGGATTCCTGGTGTCCGTCGCCCGGGGCGGGCGGATCGCCCACCTCACGGCGTACGGGCAGCGGGACGTCGCGGCCGGGCTGCCGGTTCGGAGCGACACGCTGTGGCGGATCTACTCGATGACCAAACCGGTGACGGCCGTGGCCGCGCTGATCCTCGTCGAGGAGGGCCGGCTGTCCCTGGACGACCCGGTCGGCCGCCACCTGCCGGCGTTCGCCGAGCCCCGTGTGTACGAGAGCGGCTCCGGCGGCGGGATACGGACGCGTCCTGCCGCGGGCCCCCTGCTCGTACGGCATCTGATGTCCCACACCGCCGGGCTGACGTTCGCCTTCTACCACGCCCATCCGGTGGACGCGCTGTACCGCGAGGCGGGGCTCGGCTCGTCGGTGGCGCCGGGAACGGACCTGGCGGGGACGGTCGACGCGTACGCGCGGCTGCCGCTGCAGTTCGACCCGGGGACGCAGTGGAACTACTCGGTCGCCTCCAACGTGCTGGGGCGGATCATCGAGGTGGTGTCCGGGCGGCCGCTCGACGTGTTCTTCGCCGAGCGGATCTTCGGTCCGCTCGGGATGACGGACGCCGGGTTCCAGGTCTCCGACGAACAGGCCGCACGGCTCGCGGAGTTGTACGGGGAGACGGACGGCTCCGGCGACGGCAGCGGCAGCGGCGGTTGCGGCATCAAGCCCGTCGCCGGGCTGCCGCTGCACGGCCGGCCGCGGTTCCTGTCCGGCAGCGGGGGCATGGTGGCCTCGGCCCACGACATGCACCGGTTCACGGAACTCCTGCGGCGGCGGGGCGAGGTGGACGGGGTCCGGCTGCTCGCTCCGCAGACCGTGGACCTGATGACCCGCAACCACCTTCCCGGCGGCGCCGATCTGCGCGCCGTCGGCAGCCGTCCGGCCCACGACGAGCCCGGCAACGAGGGGATCGGCTTCGGCCTCGGTGTCTCCGTCGTGATCGACCCGTCCCGTACGCAGACCCCGTCCGGCCTCGGCACGTACGGCTGGACGGGGGTCGCCACCACGGCGTTCTGGGTCGACCCGGGCCGCGATCTGACCGTGCAGTTCTACACGCAGGTGCGGCCCAGGTCCTCCCACACGGTCTTCCGGGACCTCAGGCGGCTCGTGCACGAGGCCGTCACCGGCTGAACCGCCCACTGTCCGGCCGGGGGCGCCGTCAGGACCAGTGCGCCACCGCGTCGAGGTGGGGCAGGTTGTGGTCGAGGCGTTCCCGCTTGGTGCGCAGGTAGGTGATGTTGCTCTCGCACGGCGGGATCAACAGCGGCACCTGCTCGGTGACCTGGATGCCGTGCTGCTGCAACGCGTCGCGTTTGCGTGGGTTGTTGGACATCAGCCGGACCGATTCGACGCCCAGGTCCTGAAGGATGCCGGCGGCGACTCCGTAGTCGCGGGCGTCCACCGGCAGGCCGAGGGCGAGGTTCGCCTCGACGGTGTCCAGGCCCTCCGCCTGCAGGGCCATCGCGCGCAGCTTCGCCAGCAGGCCGATGCCGCGGCCCTCGTGCCCTCTCAAGTAGACGACCACGCCCGCCCCTTCGGCGGCGACGGCGCGCAGTGCGGCGGCCAGCTGGTCGCCGCACTCGCAGTGCTGGGAGCCGAACGCGTCCCCGGTCAGGCATTCCGAGTGCAGCCGGGTGAGGACCCGGTCCGTGCCGATGTCGCCGTGGACCAGGGCGACTTGTTCGTCACCGCGGTCGTGGTCCAGGTAGCCGACCGCCTGGAACTTTCCGTACACGGTGGGCAGCGGCGCATTCACGACGCGTTCCACGCCGGTCCGCTGCGGGGTCTTCTTGCCGAGTACGCCTATGTTTTCTGTCATGATTCTCGAGTTCCTAAGCAGAGACGAAAGGCCGTGAGGATATGAGTGGTTCACCAAAGCGGTCGGCGGCATACGGCCCGGTCCACGGTCTGTTGCCGGCGGATACTACAGAAGAGGTACGGAAGCGGGGCGCCGGCGTCTCACGGCAGATCGCGGTCCTTCCCGTCGGGAGTTTCGAGCAGCACGGCCCGTTCCTGCCGCTGGCGACCGACACGCTGGTGGCGTGTGCCGTCGCGCGGGAGATCGCCGACGCGTATCCGGTGCATCTCCTGCCTCCGGTGACGATCGGCTGCTCGCACGAGCACGCGGCCTGGCCGGGGACCGTCTCCATCTCCTCCGTGACCCTTCACGCGGTGGTACGGGACATCGCCGACTCGTTGCGCCGGTCCGGTGTGGACACCCTGGTGGTGGTCAACGGACACGGCGGCAACTACGTACTCGGCAACGTCGTCCAGGAATCCTCCGCCCGCGGTGAACGCATGGCGCTGTTCCCCGCCCCGGAGGACTGGGAGACCGCGCTCCGGCACGCCGGTGTGGAAACCTCACTGCTCACCGACATGCATGCGGGGGAAATCGAGACCTCCATCCTTCTGCACACTCATCCCGAATTGCTTCGACCCGGTTATGAGACCTCCGATCACGTCGCCGACGACCGGCGCCAGTTGCTCACGCGGGGAATGTCCGCCTATACCGATTCCGGTGTCATCGGCCGTCCTTCGCTGGGCTCGGCGGAAAAGGGCAGGGAACTCCTGGTGAGCCTCGTGGATTCCTTCGGCGCGTATTTCTCGATGCTCACCTCCGCCTCCTCCCCGACCTCGGCCTCCGGTGGCGGCAGCGGCGCGTAGTCCGGGGTCTCCTGCGCGTCCAGGGCGGGTCCGGTCGCGGCGGCCGTCCGGCGTCCGGCGCGCAGGCCGGCGTACCAGCGGGCGACGAGCACGATCACGCCGGGCAGGCTCGCCGCGAGGCTGAGCACCCCGTAGACCACGGCGACGGTCAGGCCGCGGCCCGCGCCCAGTCCCGCGGCGCCGAACGCCCAGGCGGCGACGCCCTCGCGGGGCCCCCAGCCGCCGACGTTCAGCGGCAGCGACATGGCGAGCAGCGCCAGGACGGCCAGCGGCAGCAGCTCGGTCACCGCCGCGCCGACCCCGGCGACGCGGGCGGCGAGGACGAACATCGCCAGGTATCCGGCCAGGACGACGGCGGAGGAGACGAGGACGCCCGGCCCGTTGCGCCGGGACAGCAGCCCCTCGCGTGCCTCGGCGAGCGCCGACCGCAGCGCCCGGCCCCGGCGGGAGGGCCCCGGCCGGTTCATGCGCAGGGCGAGGACGACGGCGCAGGCGCCCAGCGCGGCGAGGCCCGCCATGGGTGCCGCCTGCCGGAGGTCGTCGCGGACCGGGGACGGCATGGTCAGCAGCATCACGGCGCCGGAGGCGAACAGCGCGAGCTGTCCGGCGGTCCGCTCCAGGACCACGGACCGTACCCCGCGGCCCAGGTCACCGGTGCTCTGCCCGTGCCGTACCGCGCGGTGGACGTCGCCGAGGACGCCTCCGGGCAGGGCCGCGTTCAGGAACAGGGCGCGGTAGTAGTCGGCGACCGCCGGGGCGAGCGGCAGCCGGATGCGCAGGCCGCGGGCCACCAGCGCCCAGCGCCACGCGCTGAACACCGTGGTCACCAGTCCGATCCCGAGCGCCGCCAGCAGGGACGGCCCGTCGATCCGGCGCAGCCCGTCGACGAGGACACCGGTGCCCAGGCGCCACAGCAGCACGGCGAGGATGACGACGCCGGCGAGGGTGCCGAGGCGGGTGCGTACGGCGGGGGTGTTGAGCCGGGCGAGGAGGGCGCGGGGGCCGGTGGCGGTGCCGGCACCGCCACCGGTGCGTGCGGGGCGCGGCGGGGACGTCTCCGGAACCGGCAGGCCCAGGACCGGTGTCTCCACCGCCCTGGCGGTCACTCGGCGCCGCCCGCCGGCCGGCACAGGGCGAGCAGGTCGGTGTGGTGGACGACGACTCGCAGGTCGCCCGCGGCGCAGGCCTCCAGACGCTCGGTCAGGTACCGGTCGGCGGGCTCGGCCAGTTCGGGGCGTTCCTCGACCGCCGCGCCGACCCAGCCCCGCAGCCACTGGGCGGTCAGCCCGGCGTGCTCGGGGCCGAGCCGCCAGGGACTCGGGTCGAGCCGTACGGTCGCCCCGTGCTCGGAGAAGGCCTCCGCGGCGGCGGTGGCCGCGTCCGGACCGAGCAGTCCGCCTCGCTTCTGGTGGGCGTTGAACGCCTCGGTGATCTCCTGGTCCAGCGGGTGCGGCGCGGTCAGTTCGACGCGTCCGGCCACCGACAGCGTCAGCAGCGCCGGGCAGCCGGCTCCGGCGCAGGCGGCGGCGAGGGCGTCGACGTCCTCGCGGGTGAGGACGTCGAGGAGTGCGGACGCCGTCACCAGGGAGGCGCCGGACAGCGCGTCCGCGGTGAGCAGGGCGACGTCGCCGCGCCGGGTCTCCACGCTGACGCGGCTGCCGTCGGCGGCGGACCGCGGGGAGGCGACGGCGGCGAAGTGCAGGAGGTAGGGGTCCCGGTCGTGCAGGACCCAGTGCTGGGCGCCGTCCAGGCGGGGCGCGAGCCAGCGGCCCATCGAGCCGGTGCCGCAGCCGATGTCGTGGATGATGAAACCGTCGGCCCGCTTCGGCAGGTCGGCGAGCCGGATGCGCAGCGGGTCCAGCAGGTCGTGGGCCCGCGCGAAGGCGTCGGCGGGCTCGCGCAGCTGGAGCCACTCGGGCGCGTACCGGGCGGGTTCGTCCTCCTCGGGGGCGGTGTCGCTCCCCGTCCCCCGCAGTCGGAGGGTGGCCCGCTCACCGGGGCGTGGCGCGGGTCCGGCGCCGGGGATGACCGACTGGGCCTCCTCGTACCGGGGACCGGGCTGGGCCGGGATCGCGCCGGTGCCACCCGTATCCGTATCCGTGTCTTTAGCCGTACTCGTACTCGTGCCGGTGCCGGCCTGCTGTGTCGTCGCCTGGTTGGTCATGCGGCCCTCCGGGGTTCGGCGGGAAGCCGGCGCAGTACCGTCGCCAGGCTCTGTGCGGTGCTCGCCCAGCCGCCGAGCGCGGCACGCCGGCCGCGCGCGGCCGCCTTCAGCCGGCGGCGGACGTCCGCCTCGCCGAACCAGCCGCGCAGTTCGAGGGCGATGGCGGTGGGGTTCTCCGGCGGGACGAGGATGCCCGGCATCCCTCCGTCGGGGGCGCGGCCGACTGCCTCGGGCAGCCCGCCGACATCGGTGGCCAGCACCGGGATGCCCCGCGCCAGCGCCTCGGTGACGGCCATGCCGTACGTCTCGGCGTACGAGGTGAGGACCATCAGGTCGGCGGTGGCGTAGCTGGCGTCGAGTTCGGCGCCGGTCTTCGGTCCCGTCAGTTCCAGCCGGTCCTGGAGGCCGTGCTTGCGGATCAGGTGCCGCAGATGGGTGACGTACTCGGGGTCGTGGGTGAGCCCGCCGACCAGGGCGCAGCTCCACGGCAGGTCGGACACCGCCGCCAGCGCCTCCACCAGCCGGTGCTGTCCCTTGCGCGGGGTGACGGCGGCGACGCAGAGCAGTTGGGAGACGCCGTCGGTGCCGGAGGCGAGGGGCGCGATGTCGGCGCCGGGGGCGGCGACGTGGACGCGGTCGGGTGCGAGGCCGTGGTGGGAGACCAGGCGGCGTACCGCCCAGTCGCTGGTGCCGATCACGGCGGGCACCGCGCGCAGCACCGTGCGTTCGCGGGCGTCCAGGTCGGCGGCGAGGGCCGGGTCGAGCCCGGTCTCGTCGCCGAGCGGGAGGTGGACGAGGACGGCCATGCGCAGCCGTTCC
Organism: Streptomyces sp. NPDC058632; assembly: GCF_042717095.1. NCBI lineage: Bacteria > Bacillati > Actinomycetota > Actinomycetes > Kitasatosporales > Streptomycetaceae > Streptomyces > Streptomyces sp. NPDC058632. Next base: position 58,444 of record NZ_JBHXQZ010000003.1, read on the forward strand.
GCCTCGGGTACGACGATCTCGGGGACCCCGCAGGCGACCAGCCCGTCCAGCATGACGACGCTGCCGTCCGGCAGGTCGCTCAGGGTGCGGGCGAGTGCGGTGCGGGCGGCGGCGTCCGGGCGGGGCCAGTCACCGGCCACGGCGTGGCGCTCCACCTGCCAGCCGAATCCGGGCAGGTCCAGACACACGCGCCGGTCGTACGCGTTGCCGCCGCTGGGCACCGACGGGTCGTCGACGCCACCCGGCATCAGGAAGTGCACACGGCGCAGGGACATGGGGATGATCCCGCCGTTCCATCGGGCGGAGGCCTGGGCGGCGGCCTGGGAAGTGGACTGCTGCGGTACGTAGTCCAGGCGGGACCGGTCGAAGGCGTTGCCGGTGGCCTTGTCCGTGGCCCTGCCGGTGACGTGGATCGTCGTGTCGAGGGCGGTGTCGACGCTCGTGTCGGTCACAGCGCACGCTCGTAACTCGCCCAGGCGATGTGCGACTCGTGCAGGGTGACCGTGAGCTGCGCGATGCCCTTGGCACCCTCGCCCAGCGCGCCCTTGTGGATGCGCTCGGCGAGCCGGTCCGCGATGACCTTGGCCAGGTACTCCGTGGAGGTGTTGACCCCCGCGAAGTCGGGTTCGTTGTCGAGGTTGCGGTAGTTCAGCCCCCCGACGACGCCCCCGAGTTCCTGCGTGGCCAGGCCGATGTCGACGACGATGTTGTCCTCGTCCAACTGTTCGCGCCGGAACGTGGCGTCCACGAGGAACGTGGCCCCGTGCAGGCGCTGGGCCGGTCCGAAGACCTCGCCGTGAAAGCTGTGGGCGATCATGATGTGATCGCGGACGGTGATGCTGAACAACGGACGACCCTCCAGGTGCGGCGCGTCTGCTCCCCGGCTGATCGCCGCCGGGGATGCCGGGTAGTACGGCCGGACGCCTCCCGGCGTTCAGCGTCAGGCACGTCTTTTATCAGGTCAGGCAGTGGCCTCGTCGTAGCGCACGAGGTGGCACAGGGCCGGGATGTCGCCGGAGGCGAGGCGGGGCATGAGCGCGGGCAGTTCCGCGAACTCCGACTCGCCGGTGATGAGCGCGTCCAGGGCGGGGTCGGCCAGCAGGTCGAGGGCGAGGGCGAGCCGGTCGGCGTAGCTGCGGCCGGGGCGGGCCGGGGAGACGGTGCCGACCTGGCTGCTGCGGATGACGAGCCGCCGTGAGTGGAAGGCCTCGCCCAGCGGAAGGCTCACCTTCCGGTCGCCGTACCAGCTCAGCTCGATCACCGTGCCCTCGGCGGAGAGGAGTTCGAGGGAGCGGGTGAGCCCCTCCTCGGTGGCGCTGGCGTGCACGACCAGGTCGCAGCCGCCGAGGGCGTCGCCGGGCAGCGCGAACCCGACGCCGAGGGCCTCGGCGGTCCTGGCGCGCGCGGGGTCGGCGTCGACGAGCTGGACCCGTACGCCCGGGAAGCGGGCCAGCAGCGCGGCGACCGAGCTGCCGACCATGCCGCCGCCGACGACGGCGATCCGGTCGCCGATCAGCGGCGCCGCGTCCCACAGGGCGTTGACGGCGGTCTCCACGGTGCCGGCGAGCACGGCCCGTCGGGCGGGCACGGTGCCGGGCACGGGTGTCACCGCGCCCGCCGGGACGACGTAGCGGGTCTGGTGCGGGTAGAGGCAGAAGACCGTCCGCCCGACGAGCGGTGCCGGCCCTTCCTCCACCACGCCCACGTTGAGGTAGCCGTACTTCACCGGTCCCGGGAAGTCGCCCTCCTGGAACGGCGCGCGCATGGCGGCGTGCTGGCTCTCGGGCACCCGGCCGCGGAAGACGAGGGTCTCCGTGCCCCGGCTCACCCCGGAGTACAGCGAGCGCACCAGGACCTCGTCCTCGCCCGGTCCGGACAGGGGGACTTCCCGGATTCCGCCTCGGCCGGGCGAGTCGAGCCAGAACGCATGAGCGGCACGGTTCATCGAATTCCTCCTGAACGATCGTCACGTTGCACGCGTACCGAGGAGTGCACAGGCCGCGCACAAGGTAGCGGCGTTGATCGACTCTGTCACACGGCCGGAGGGTGTTCGGTGGCCCTGAACAACAGGTACGACGCAAGGCTCGTACAGCAGGAAACCGCCGTGGGGGCGGGTGCACAGGTCCTGCTGCTGGCGCTGCTCGGTACGGCGATCGGCATGGGCCCTGCGGGCTGGCTGACCGGCCTCGCGTTCGCGATCGCCACGTGGGCGGTGCTCTCCCGGGCCCTGCACCGGTCCCGGCTGCGCTCGTTCGGCGCGGCCAACCGGGTCACGCTCGGCCGGGCGATCCTGGTCGGCGGGGTGACCGCGCTGGTCGCCGACTCCTTCCAGGACTCACCGCCCGTCAGTCTCCTCGTCGGCCTGACCGCCGTGGCCCTCATCCTCGACGGGGTGGACGGCAAGGTGGCGCGCAGGACCGGCACGTCGACGCCGCTGGGCGCCCGCTTCGACATGGAGGTGGACGCGTTCCTCATCCTGGTGCTCAGCGTGTACGTGTCCATGGCGATGGGGCCCTGGGTGCTGCTGATCGGTGGTATGCGGTACGTCTTCGTCGCCGCGGCCCGGGTGTGGCCGTGGCTGAACGCCGCGCTGCCGCCGAGCACGGCCCGCAAGACGGTGGCCGCGCTCCAGGGCGTCCTCCTGCTGGTGGCGGGCGCGAACCTGCTGCCGCACCCGGTCAATGCGGGGGTGGCGGCGCTGGCGCTGGGGCTGCTGGTGTGGTCGTTCGGCCGGGACGTGCTGTGGCTGCGGCGGACCTCGCGGGTGCGGCCCGCCCCCGTCGAGCGGCCGGTGCGGGAACTCGTCGCGCGGTGACGTCCGGTCGGCCGCGGTGGCCGACGCGGGCCCTGCGGTCGGTTACCCGGCGTTCGGTTACCCGATGTTCGCCTCGTCCGCGCCGTAGGGGGACGGGGGTGTGTTCTCGGGGTCCAGGATCTCCAGAGCACCGTGGATCCAGCCGCCCGCCTTGCCCGTGTTCAGCGCGAAGCGGGCGTGGGAGAGCGGGCGGGTCAGCGGGTTGCGGCGGTGGGCACGCGCCGCTTTCCGCGCGCCCCGAAGGGCTTTGACGGCAAAGGCGAGCCGGAGCTGGAGGTCGCGGGGGACCTTGACGTCGACCAGGTCCGCGGCGCAGGAGGCGACCTTCTCGGCGGCGCCCTCCAGTTCGGCGGCCCGGCGGACACTGGACGGCCCCTGGAAGGACGCCAACAGCTCACGTACTTCGTGCAGTCGGGCTATGGCTTCGGAACTCATGCGTACAGCATGCCTCAACGGGGAGCACGTCCTCGCACAGCACCGCACGGCACGCGCCGACGGCGGACACCGCGCGGTCCGCGCCGGCGGCACCGCGGGGCCGGGGAGGGTCCGGACGGACCGGAGCACCGGGGCGGCCGCGTGTACGGCCCGCCGCAGGAGCGCGGCCGGACGTACACGCGCCGCACCTGCGCGGTCTCGCCGGAGGGACACCGCTCGGCGGGTTCGCGCGGGTTCGGCGGGTGCGCGGGCCCGCGGGAGTCCGGCGCGGCGGTGGCGACGACGTCACCGGCACCGCTGCCGCTGCCGCTGCCGCTGCCGCCACGGTCGCCCTCGGGGTCGATGGCGACGAGGAGGGTGTGGCGAGGAGAGGTAGGCGGCGGCCGGATCGATGATGTCGCCGTGCCACCGGGGCACGTAACCGGTGCCGAAGTCGCGGTAGACGGTGTCGGGCATCACGGCGCGCACGGTCGAGGTCCGCCGACCCCACGGCCCTGTCGATGTAGCCACGCACTTGCACAAGTGATGCACCAAGCCTCCAGGATCGATCATCCGAGTGAATCGCCTGACCAACGGCCGTGACACGCGCCGCGGAATTTGACACCGCCACCACCACACCCCTAGAACCTAGCGACATGACATTCGTTTTCAAAAGGGTGGGGCGCCGATGAGGATCGCGTTCGTCGGCAAGGGCGGCAGCGGCAAGACGACGATGTCGGCCCTCTTCTCCCGTCACCTGGCCGCCGCCGGCGCCCCGGTGCTCGCCATCGACGGCGACATCAACCAGCACCTGGCCGAGGCGCTCGCCCCCGCCGACGGCACCCCGGTCACGCCCCCTCCCCTGGGCCCGCGCCTGCACGACATCAAGGCGTACCTGCGCGGCACCAACCCCCGCATCACCTCCACCGAGTCGATGATCAAGACGACTCCGGCCGGGCGGGGTTCACGCCTCCTGAGTCTGCTCGGCGACGACGAACTGCACGCGCTGCACGTCGCGCGGGTCGGCGGCGTCCCGCTGATGGCCACGGGCGAGTTCGACGACAGCGACCTGGGCGTGGCCTGCTACCACTCCAAGCTGGGCGCGGTGGAGCTGTACCTGGGCCACCTGATCGACGGCCCCGGCGAGTACGTGGTGGTCGACATGACCGCCGGCGCCGATGCCTTCGCCTCCGGCCTGTTCACCCGCTTCGACCTCACCTTCCTGGTCGCCGAACCCACCCGCAAGGGCGTCTCCGTCTACCGCCAGTACCGCGACCACGCCCGCGAGTTCGGCATCCGTATCGCGGTCGTCGGCAACAAGGTGACCTGCGAGGAGGATCTTCTCTTCCTCAAGGAACAGGTGGGCGACGACCTCCTGACCCACCTGGTGCACTCGGACTGGGTGAGGGCGGCGGAACAGGGCCGGGTACAGCCGACCGACCCGACCGACCCGAACGCCTCGGCCCCCCTGAGCACACTGGAGCCCCACAACCGCCACGCCCTGACGGTCATGCGCGGGGCCGTCGACTCCCATCCCCGCGACTGGGGCCGCCTCCACCGCCACGCCGTGGAGTTCCACCTGCGCAACGCCCGCGCCTGGGCAGACGCCCGCACCGGCGAGGACCTGGCCGCCCAGGTGGACCCGGACTACCTCCCCGGCCCGGCGACCCTGCCCTGCTGAGGCGCGCCCCTCGGCACCTCCCTCGGTCCGGAGTTGATTGTCCGGCCGGGCGCCGCGTTCGGGGTGCCCAACCAGACATTCGCCCGGTTACAGAAACGGACTCGCGGTGCACGAGCACGGGGAGGTCCGCGTGTCGAAGCGAGGGGGTGCCGTCTACGCGCCCGCCGAGGGCTCAGGCCTCCACCGGACAGCCAACCCGTGTGTGGTGTAGCGCCGGTCCGGTGTTCACGTCGGACGACACCACTGACACCACTTGATCTCACCGGCTGCGCCGACAGGAAGGGGGGCCTTCTTACGGACGGGTGGCAGGCGACAGACGGGTCTCCAGGACCTGCCCCGTCACCCACCCGACGCCCTGCGGAAAGCGGTTGCGCCTGCCGTCCTCCCATGGGCAGGGTGCGATGGTGATCGGCACAGAGATCGAACTCCCGGTTTCCGACGGGGTTGTGTCGGGCATTGACTTCGGTGGTCGCGGTGAGGGTGTGCTGCTCGTCCACGGCAGCGGGCACAACGCCGCGGCTCGGGCAGATGTGGCAGCCCATCTGGTGCGAGACTGCCATCCGGTTGCCGTCGACCTGCGTGGTCACGGGCGGACCCGGCTCGTTTCCACGGGCCCGGAGCCGTCGTCCGCGACGCCGACGAGGATGTCGCCTCCGCCCTTGCCGACGAGATCGTTGGCCATGGCGCAGACGGCGTTGCCGATGGCGTCGCCGCGCTTGCCCTCCCTCTTCGCGGTCCGCTTGAACTCCAGGGTCGGAGTCTCACGGGTCCCGAGGACGTCGGCCAGATCTGCGTCGTGCGCGTTCACACCGAGCATTGCGCCGGTCGCTCCGCACCGGACGGCCCGGTGGCGGCTCCCGCAGTGCGGCTGCCGCCTGTCCGGCCGGCCGGGCGCCCGTCCGTCAGATCGGGAAGTGCGCGTGACCCCTGGCCTGCGCCGTGACCCAGCGGGTGTCGGTGAAGGCCTCGGCGCCGGCCTGGCCGCCGAAGCGGCCGTAGCCGGAGCTCTTGACGCCGCCGAAGGGGGCCTGCGGTTCGTCCGCGATGGACTGGTCGTTGATGTGGACGATGCCGGTGCGCAGACGGCCGGCGACCTCCAGGCCCTTGGCCAGGTCCTCGGTGATGACGCCTGCGGTGAGCCCGTACGGGGTGTCGTTGGCGAGCGCGACGGCCTCGTCGGCGCCGTCGACGACGTGGACGACGGTCGCCGGGCCGAAGACCTCGTCGTAGTAGATCTTCATCTCCTTGGTGACCCCGGTGAGGACGACCGGGCGGATCAGGGTGCCCGGTTCCTCGATCTCGCCGGTGCCCGCGGCCAGTTCCGCACCCTGGGAGACCGCGTCCGCGACGAGTGACGCGACCCGGCGGGCGGCGGCCTCGTTCACGACCGGACCGACCGCCGTCGCCGGATCACTCGGATCGCCGCAGGGCAGCGCCCGGACGCGGGCGGCGAACTTGGCGGTGAACTCGTCGGCGACCGCGCGGTGGACGACGACCCGGTCCACGCACATGCAGATCTGGCCCGCGTTCATGAAGGAGCCGAAGACCGCGGCGTCCACCGCGTAGTCGACGTCCGCGTCCTCCAGTACCAGCAGGGCGTTCTTGCCGCCGAGTTCGAGTACGGCGGGCTTGAGGTGCTGGGCGGCCTGGACGCCGATGGTGCGGCCGACCTCCGTGGAGCCGGTGAAGTTGACCATCCGCACCCGGGGGTCTGCGATCAGCGCGGACACCACCTCGGCCGCGTCGGCGCGGTCGTTGGTGACGACGTTGAGCACGCCCTCGGGCAGTCCCGCCTCGTGCAGCACGTCCGAGATCAGCAGGCCGCAGGCGATCGGCGCGTCCTCGCTGGGCTTCATCACCACGGTGTTGCCCATCGCGATCGGCATCGCCACCGCGCGGACGCCGAGGATGACCGGCGCGTTCCACGGCGAGATCGCGGCGATCACCCCCTTGGGCACCCGCACCTGCGCGGAGTGGACGCCGTCGGCGTCGGTGGCGAGGATCCGGCCGGTCGGGCGGCTGACCTCGGCCGCCGCCTCCAGCAGGATGTCGGCGGCCAGGTGGGCGTTGAAGCCCGCCCAGGGTGCGACACCGCCGACCTCCGCGGCCATCAGCCGTACGACCTCGTCGGTGCGCTCGGCCATCAGCTGCGCGGCGCGCAGGAAGATGCGGCGGCGTTCGGCCGGCTTGGTCGCGGCCCACGCCTCGAACGCGGCGTCGGCGGCGTCCACGGCACGGCGCACGTCGTCCGGGGTGCCCGCGGCGACCTCCGCGCAGACGGCTCCGGTCCAGGGGTTGGTGTCGGTCGCGGTGCGGCCGGAGGAGGCGGGGACCTCCTGGCCGTTGATGATCAGTCCTCGGGAGAGGGACACGGGGTGCTCCTGTACAGGGGGACGTGAGGGTTCAGGCATCGGCGGGCGCGGGTGAGGGGGCGGCTGCCCGGTGGGATGCGTTCCGCAGCACACTGGGCTACTATTTTTCGCTGAGTGAACTTATTTTCATTTATTGAGTGTGCCGAGTCTCCGCGATCGCCGGGAGGCTGTCAATGGCCGGTAGCGTTCTCCCGGAGACGGGTACGGCCTCATGCGCAGGGGAGCCGACACACAGGAGGAAGTGCCATGGCGCCGGGCGTTTCGAGGGCGGCACCGGAGGCGCCGACGGCCCCCGCGTCGGCGGACTCCCCGGCGGAAGCCGCCGGCCCGCTGGAGCGCGGACTGGCCGTGCTGCGGATCGTGGCGGACGCCCCCCACTCCGTGCGCCCGGGCGACCTCGTCCGCGCGACCGGCCTGGCGCGTTCGACCGCCGACCGGATCACCGCGACCCTGACCCACCTCGACCATCTGCGCGCCGTGGGACGCGACCTCGTGCCCGCCCCGCGCCTGATGGAGTTCGGCAACGCCTACCTGCACGCCAGCGGCATGTCCCGCGCGCTGCGGCCGAGCCTGGAGCGGCTGGCCCGCACCCTCGACGAGTCGGTCTCGGCGATCGTCCTCGACGGCTGCGACGCACGCATCGTCGGCAAGGCCGTCCCGTCCGGCCGGATGATCCCCCTGGGCTTCCGCGTCGGCGACCTGCTGCCCGCCGAGCGCTGCGCGGCCGGTGCCGTACTCGCCCCCGGATGGCAGCCCGGCACGTACGACGTGTGGCGGGCCCGCCGTGCCGCCGACCCCCTCGACGAGACCTTCCCGGCCGTTCCCGCGCGCCGCACCGCTCCTGCCCCCGAGCAGACGGAGGCCCACTTCGCCGCCTGGACCGCGGCGGCCGACGCGGACGGCTGGGCGCTGGACGACCAGCTGGTCGCCCCGGGCCTGGTCGCGGTGGCGGTCCCGGTACGCGACCCCCACGGCCGGCCCGTCTGCGCGATCAGCGTGCTCGCTCACACCAGCCGCCACAGCGGCGAGGAACTGCGCGCGCACGCGCTGGCTACGATGACGGAGGAGGCCCGGCGCATCGCGGACGAGCTGTACGGCGTCCCGGCGGCAGCCGCCGTGCCGCCCGCCGCCCCCGCCTACGCCGACGCCAAGCCCGAACTGGGGCCGTCCTTCCTGCAGGCACTGGCCAGGGGCCTCGCCGTCCTGACCGCGCTCGGCCGGCGGCGCGGCGGACTCACCCTCGCCGAGGCCGCCGAGGCCGCCGGGCTCTCGTACCCCAGCACCCGCCGCAACCTCCTGACGCTCCGTCAACTCGGTTACGTGGAACAGCACGGCCGCCGCTTCCTGCCGTCCCCGCGCGTCCTCGAACTCGGCTACGCGCGGCTGTCCACCCTCACCCTCGCCGACATCGCCCAGCCCCATCTGACCGAACTGGCCGGGCGGGTGAGGGAGTCGGCCTCACTGGCGGTCCTCGACGGCACCGAGGTCCACTACGTGGCCCGGGCCGCCGCCCTACAGATCACCAGCGCCCGGATCATGCCCGGCACGCGGCTGCCCGCGTACGCCACCTCCATGGGCCGGGTCCTGCTCGCGGACCTGCCCGGGGCGGACCGGCGGGAACGCATCGACGCCTCACACCCCCGGGCCCTGACCCCCCACACGCTCACCTCGCCCGACGCGCTCGCCACCGTCCTGGACCGGGTCGCCCGTGAGGGGCACGCCCTGGTCGAGCAGGAGCTGGAGGCGGGACTGCGCTCACTCGCCGTACCGGTCCGGGACCGGGGCGGGCGGGCCGTCGCAGCCGTGAACATCGCCCTGCACGCCGGCCCCGAACCACCCGAGCACACCAGGGACACCCTCCTCCCCACGCTGCGCAGTTGCGCCGCCCGCATCGAGTCGGACCTGGCCGTCGCCTTCGCCGACAGCCCGGTGCAGACGGGCTGACCGCCTCGCCGGCCGAGCACCCGTGCAACGGCACACGCTCACTCCGTGCGGTCCGTCCTCACGTCGGCCGCCGGCTCGGCCGTGACGAGGGCGACGGACCGTGACGTCTCGGAGCCTCACAGGATGTCCCGGGCCACGGGCTGCCGCACGGCGAGCCGGTCGGCGGGCGGGACGGGCACCGCGCTCCGGTGCCGGCCGCAGCGGCGCTGAATCCTTTTCCGCCTCCGCCGCCTCTTATCCATGAACCGGCCGCGCGGGCCGGCGGATACCAGGAGGAACGAAGCATGATGATCGCGATCATTGCCGTGGCCGGTGTACTGCTGGTCTGCACGTGCAGCGTGACGTTGCTCAAGCGGAGGAACCGGAACCGTGGTTGATCCGCACCCGTCACGACGGCAGATCCCCGGACACGAGCAGGGCACATGAGTCGAAGCTCCCCTTGGCCCGACGAGCGGCTGGTCAAAGCTGCCCAGGACGGCAGCATCAGCTCACTGACCGCTGTGATCATGGAGTCGCAGCCCCACGTGCGCAGGTTCGCGCTGTCGCTGTGCGCCACACCGCAGGACGCCGAGGACGCGGCTCAGGAAGCGCTGATCATCCTCTACCGGAAGATCGGCACGCTCCGCGCATCCGGCGCCCTGGCTTCCTGGATGTTCCGCATCGTGCGCAACGAATGCCTGCGGCACCTACGACTGCTCACCTCCGCCTCCACCGCCGTCACCGAAGAGGCCGGCAGCGAGCCGGCGCCCTCCGCGGAGACCTCGGTGCTGCGGCGACTGGACGCCGAGCGGGTCGCCGTCGCGGTCAGCGGTCTTCCCCGCGACCAGCGGCAGGTGCTGGTCATGAGGGACGTCCAGGGGTATCCGGGCCGTCTCGTCGCCCAGTCGCTCGGCCTGAGCAACGCGGCCATGAAATCGAGGCTCCACCGGGCCAGGGCCGCCCTGCGGGAGGCCCTGGCGGCCGATGAAGCAGCCGAAGGAGAGGCACGACCGTGAAGACCACCGAAACCGGCAGGCCCGTCCGTGCGGAGGCGGACTTCGCCAGCACCTCCGTCCCCCAGCACCTGCTGCGCGGTGCTCTGGGCTTCGGCCTGATCATCGGCTCGATCGCCCTGGTTCCCTTCGCCGGCCCCGCCACCCTGCTGGCCGCACCCCTGGGGCTGGTCGCCCTCCGCGGCTGTCCGGCCTGCTGGATGATCGGCCTGGCGCAGACCGTCTCCCGCGGCCGCCTGCAACGCGGCTGCGCGGACGGCGTCTGCACCCTGACAAAGGCGGGCGGCACCGCCTCGACGTGAACCACCTGCCCGGCAGTCCTGGGAAGGTATCGGCGGCGGGCAGGCTCCACACCTCACACACCGCGACGTCGGAGTGGCCGCTCATCCACTGATGCGCCATCAGGAGGTGTCGTTTCCGGGGCTCCGAGGTCCTGCCTCGCCCGAAGATCCTCACCTTGCCGGCCTCGGCCCCGGGCCCTCCGCTTGACCTGAGCCTTGGTTGAGGTTCTAGCGTGCGGCAGACGTGATCACCGGCCGACGGCAGGAGAAGACGACGATGATCCTCGTGACGGGTGCCACCGGAAACATCGGAAGCGCTCTGGTGCGGCAGTTGCACGGGTCCGGCGCCTCACCCGTGCGAGGCCTGACCCGTGACGCCGCCCGAGCCCCGTTCCCCGACGGAGTCGAGGCCGTCGAGGGCGACCTCGCCCGGCCCGCCTCGCTGAAGCCGGCGCTGGACGGAGTGCGCTCCCTGTTCCTCGTGCCGGGCATGGGTGCGGACGCGGACGTTCTCACGGCCGCCCGGCAGGCGGGTGTGGAGCACGTGGTGCTCGTGTCCTCCGTAACGGTGCGGACGCATCCGCACCTGCCCGCCGCCGCCGGGAACCTGGCCGTCGAGCGGATGCTCCAGGACAGCGGGATGAGCTGGACGGTCCTGCGCCCGACACAGTTCGCGTCGAACGCCCTGTGGTGGGCGGCGTCGATCCGGGAACACCGGTCGATCCGGGTGCCCTATGCGGACATCGGGCTTCCCGCCGTCCACCCCGCCGACATCGCGGCGGTGGCCCGGGCGGCGCTGACGGAGCCGGGGCACCGCGGGCGGACGTACGCACTGACCGGGCCGGAACGGATCACGCCCCGGCAGCAGGCGCGAGCGATCGGGGCGGCGCTGGGGCACGACGTGTCCGTCGAGGGGATCAGCCGGGAAGAGGCGCACCGGCAGATGGCCCCTTTCATGGGAGACCGGACCGCGCACGCGGTGCTCGACCTGATGGGTGGGGACGTCAACGACGAACTGCTCAAGGTGCACGACACCGTTTCGCGTGTCACCGGCTCCCCTGCCAGGCCCTTCCGGCAGTGGGCCGCGGAGAACGTCGCCGCGTTCCGCTGACGGCCCCGGCGGGACCGCTCCGCGGCGGGGCGTGGACATCAGGGCTTCAGACGGGTCATGGGCGCCCGGTCCAGTATCTCGATGTACATGATCCGGCCGTACACGGCGTCGAGGACCAACATGCCCTTCGAAGGCGAGAGCGGTACGCACCGGTGGCCCTCGCCGTACGGCTTGCCCTTCTGGTGCACCGCTGTGTGGATGCTCTGACAGAAGTCGTCGCCGCAGTCGCACATGGCGACCAGACGGACATCCCGCACGCAGACCGCCAACTCGTGCTCTCCCTCGTCCTCCAGGAGAGTGGTCAGTTCGGCGACAAGGTCGGGGAAGACGTCACGGACGAGGGGATGCTCCTGCTCCACACAGGGAGGGTAGCCGGAGCGGCACACCGAGCCTCGTTACGAGCCTGTGGGAGGCGTCGTGGACGGTTCGGCCAGGGATGCAGAGCAGCCGCTGCATGCGACGGCACGCCCTCCTCGTCCGCCCGCGCCTTCAGCCCGCCGCGCAGGAAGCGGGCGGACGCGGTGAGCAACTGGCGGCGCCGCCACGACTCGTTCCCCTCCCGCATCGGCGGTACCGACGTCAGTCCGCAGTTCTCGCTCGCGGAGGTCGAGCGCTGGCCGCGGAAGAACGGCAAGCTCAAGGACATCGGGGGCCGCGAGTTCCTGTGGCCTCGTTTCGAAGCGCTCGGCAGCCGGGAGGAGTCGGGTCTGGCGATCGCCGAGGCGGCCCGCCGGATGCGCTCGCCCCGCACACGTACCACCTCCCTCGAGCTTTCCGCCGAAGTACGGCAGTTGGTCGGCGAGGCGGCGGCCCTGGGCCGCGCCGAAGGGCCGCGCGAGACCTTCGAATTCCTGTTGCAACGCTGGCTCGGGACACATGTTCCGACAGCTCAGCACCACACCCTCGCCACCCTGATGACACGGGCCGCACTCGCCGCACGCATCGGCGCATCGGAAGAGGAGCTGACCGTCCTCGATCCCGCCTGCGGCACCGGACACCTGGCGGCTGCCTCGGCGCAGGAGTACGACGGCTCGCGGCTGACCGTGCTGGGCTGCGAGCGAAACCCGGCCCTCGCCGCGCCGGCCGCCGCCCGTCTCGGGTTCGCCACGAAGGGGCGGGACGTTCGTACGGAGATCGTCACGGCCGACGCGCTGCGCGAGGACCCCTTCGCGGGCACACGGGCCGACATCGCCTTGTGCAACCCCCCGTTCAACGAACGGGACTGGGGATACCAGGAACTCGGCTTCGAGGCGGCGGCACCGCAGACCACGGCCGCGGTCGGGGAGCTGGTGAAGGCCGGCCCTGCTGGTGCGGCTGCGCCAGGAAGGTCGGCGCGGGTTCCTTCTTCGCCCAGGGCCACGACAAGGTGGCCGAGGCGGCCCTGCCGGCGGCGGAATACGGCTCCTCCATCGCCCAGTTGCTGCACGCGCACGGGTACGGGCCCGGCCACTCGGTGAGCGCCCGCGCAGTCGCCGAGGGCGTGTGGCGGAAGTGCCCGTCGTGCGCCTACGTCGGCGCCCCGGCGAGCATCACCCACCACACGAGGCGCGCGCACGCGCCCGCCGCAGCCGAGCAGGCGTGAGGACCGGCACGACGACCGAACCGATTGCCGGCACGTCCAGCCAGCGCGCCGACCTCGAGAAGGCGGTACGCGCCTACGGCGGCTGCTGGGACACCACCCGGGGCCTGCGCGCCCTGCGCGACGCGGGACACGAGCCCCAGGAGAAGAACACCCGCCAGATCCTCCGCGACCTCGCCGCCGGGGGCCTCCTGATCAAGACCGAGGACCGGCCCGTCCGGTACACCGCCGCGGAGAAGGAATCAGACGGCAACGCCGCAGAGGGGCACGCCTGACCCCGCCGACGACGCCGACGCCGAGCAGCCGTGAGGCCGACCTGCGGCTCAGCACACGGCCGGGCCGCAACCCTTTTCCTGAGCGACCGATCCGACCCGACCCGGTCCCCGGCAACGACGGCCAAGAGGAGCTCCACGCTCCAGAGCACCCTGCGGCCCAGGTGCTGTTGATCACCACCACGCCGGTTCCGGACCCCGGCCTGCATGCGGACCCGCCCGAGCTCCGTCGGCGATGGACAGGCTCGGTTCCGCGAATGCCGCGGAGGACAGCCGCGTCCGGCCACTCGTCGTCGAGGGAGTGCGGACCTTTCTCCGGGCAAACCGAACCGTGCAGGGCTGAGGCAGCGCGGACAGCACGAAAGAACGGGCAGAACGAAAGTACGGCGCGCCGTCAGCCCACGTCCCCCCGCCTCCCTCTCCTCCTCCCCTTCCCGAGTGCGAGTTCATCTCAGTGGCCCTCGCGCCAGGGCTCGGCGTTCGCCGTTCGCCGGGATTCCGGAACGGCGAGCGGTGGTTACCGGTCACCGGTGTCAGAGGGCCTGAAGCGGCCTCCCCTCGGAGATCTGCCCCGCCTGACCGGAGATCAGGCGGGGCGCGAGTCCCGGGCGACCGCCGTCAGTGGCGCCGCCGTGTCGGTACGGCGGCGTTGGGGGTGCGGGGGTTGAAGACCCAGAGTCCCTGGGAGTGGGTGGCGCCCAGGACCCGGTTGTTCTCCAGGAGCCAGGGGTTGGCCTTCTGGAAGGGGGCGAAGTTGTCGTTGGAGACGATCACTCCGCCGATCTCGTCGGCGATGCTGATGACCAGCGCGTCGCCACGGCCCTCGGTGCCGGCGGGCGGCTGGACCACGGTGCCGTCGGCGACGGCCTGCTCCACCAGCGGCCGCTCCTCCGCCGTGACGTCGTGGCGGAGGGTGGCGTCGACGACGACGTGGATGTCCCGGTCGGGGTTCTTGAACTGCAGGGACCTGATGGCGGCTTGCAGGGCGAGGAAGCTGGGCTTTCCTCCTGCCGCGCGGGGCGGGCGGCCGTTCCAGGCCAGGTTGGACCCGTCGACGACCAGCGCGGCGGGCTTCTGTCCGGTCGCCGCAGCGGGCTTCCCGGCCACGGACGCCGGCGGGGTGAGCGGCGCCCGGCCGGCGGCCTTGGCTGCCAGGAAGGTCGGCGACGGCGGCCCGGCGTTCTTCGCCGAGGGTCCGCCGGCGGGTCGTCCACCGGACTGCGTGCCGGTGGGGCCGGGGTGCCGCTGGGGGTGGGTCGGCCGGGGTGCCGCGCGCTCGGAGGCGCTCAGGGCGAACAGCCTCGTGAGCTCCTCCTCGACCTCCGGGGGCACCGTGCTGTCGCCGAAGACCCTGACCTCGCCGTCGAGTACGGTCTCGCCGGTCCTCTGGAGGGTCGCCTTCACGGTCAGCAGCCCCTCCTTGCTGTACGTGTACTCCAGGTCGAACGCACCCTCTTCGGCCTGGGAGCGCTGCGGGTAGGCCAGGACGAGTTCGGTCAGTTTGACGTTGTCGGGGTGGTCGACGGGCCGGTCCGGGTCTCCTTCCCACACCTCCACGGTCAGCCGCCGCACTCCGTCCTTGGACGGCTGGTACGACTTGGCCCGCTGCTGCGGCAGCCGCTGGTTGCGGTCGATGAGCGCGCTGAAGGCCCGGGTGCCGTCCCGGTCCTTGGTCACCGTTCCCAGCGCGTGGGTGTTGACGACCCGGATGATGCTCTTGAGTTCGCCGTCCATGGCGGCCGCGCTGATGGCGGCCCCCTGCGCGACCGCGGTCATGGGGTCGCACAGTTCGGGCCCGACCAGTTCGCAGTCCAGCGCCTCGGCCACGGCCTCGCGCACCGCGGGAATCTGGCTGCTGCCGCCGATCATCAGGACGGCGGTGAGGTCGCGCGGGTCGATGCGGGCCTGTTCGAGGCAGGCCTCGACCGGGTCGAGGGCGCGGCTGATCAGGTCCTGGATCGCGGCGGAGAACTCCTCCTGGCCGATCTCGACGACGACGCCGTCCGGGGTCGTGACGCGTACGGATTCCTGGGACGACAGGAGGATCTTGTTGCGTTCCAGGTCGAGGTTGAACTGCCGCTGCTCGGACTCGGACCACTGTCTGCGCGCGGGCGCCCGGTTGAGGACCATGCGACGCAGTCGCGCGTCGATCTCCAGGCCGCCCAGCTGGTTGACGCCTCGGCTGGCCTTCTCGTCGAAGAAGCCGTCGTCGTGCAGGAGCAGGGTGGCGTCCATGGTTCCGCCGCCCCAGTCGAAGACGAGGAACTCGCCGTCCTCCTCCACGGCGTGCGCGTAGGAGATGGCGGCGGCCGTGGGCTCGTTGAGGAGGGTCTTGACCGTGATGCCCGCCGCTCGTGCCGCCTCGCGGGTACGGAACCTGGCCGCGCCGGTGGCGTTGGCGGGCACGGTGATCACGGCTTCCGCGATCTCGGTCGCGGCTTCCTCCTCCGCGGCCGTGGCCATGGACCGGAAGACTCCGGCGGCGGCGGTGGTCGCGGCGAACCGCTCCCCTCCGATCTTCACGAGGGGCTCTTCGCGCAGCATGCGCTTGCACGCCTCGACCGCCTGCTCGGAGCGGAGTTTGGCCTCCCAGCCGAACAGGGCTCCCGCCCGCAGGGAGCTGGTGCCCACCACCGACGGGTAGAGCAGTTCGAAGCCGGGCCGCTTCCAGTCCGCGTCGAGTCCCTGTGCGCCGAGCTCCAGGACCTCGACGTACTCGCCGTTCCACTGGGCGGCCACCGAGTTGGTGGTGCCGAAGTCGATACCGGTTGTCACGCTTCTCCCCCCACTGCGCTGTCGTGCGCGGAAACCCTTCGCAGGTGTCCGGCCAGGACCACCTTGCCTGTCACCTCGTCCACGTAGGCCGGACGCAGCAGCTCGAGCTTCTCGCCCTCGCCCTCGGTGACGACGAAGCGGCCGTTTCCCTCCTCCGGTTCGGTGATCCGGAGCAGGCGCAACTGCCGCAGATGGTCCAGCAGCGTGCCGCTGACGAGCTCACCGCTGTGGTCCGCCTGGGTCCACAGCAGCGCGTCGATCTCCGCGAGCCGGCCCACGAACTGGGCGCGGGTCCGGAACTCGTCGAGCACGGCCTTGCGCACGGCCGAGTTCAGCCCGGTGGCCGGGACGGCGGCGGCGTCACCGCCCGCCGTGGCCTCCAGAGCGGCGGGGATCCGTTCGACCACGCCCTGGATGATCGTCTTGGCGTCGATGGGGTCGATGGGATCCGGTGCCTGCGGGGCGGCCTGCTGCTCGGCGGCGGCCGGCTGTTCGGCCGGCTGCTGCTGCCTCGCCCTGCGGACCTTCTTCAGCCCTCCGGGCTTGTGCGGCGCGTCCGCCCGGTCCTGGCCCGGCTGTATCTGCTTGCAGTGCGGGCAGACGCGATGAGCACGCTGGTTCTTGGGAACCTTCTTCGCACCACGGCGTGCCGCGGATTTCTTGTTCTGGGCCATGGACTGGTTGCGCCTCGCTCACCGTCGTGCGTGGTCGTCGTGGTCGTTGCGGGAAAGGGTCGTCAGCGGGTGGAACCGTGCCGGTCGAGGTGGGGTGCGGTGCTCCGGAAGTCGTCGAGCAGTTCGACGGCGGCGCGGGCACGCATGGTCTCCAGGTCCTTGCCGCCGGTGAGCGAGGTGCGGCGGGCCATCGGCTCCAGGGGCGGCACCAGTTGCCGGGGGACGGCGTCCGGCAGCTCGAAGCGGGACCTGACGAGCGGCAGCTGGAAGAACACGTCGAGTCCGGAGTCATGGCGCAGGGCCTCTTCGATACGGCCCTCGGCCCGGTTGACCCGGGACTGGCTGGTGTGGTCCCCCGTCTCCTCGTACTGGCGGAAGAGGTCCCGGCAGCGCCGGTCCCATCCTTCGGCCCCGTGGTCCAGGCCGAGTTCCAGGAACGGGTTCGTCATCGGCTCCCGCTGGTTCCTGGGCGTGTCCTTCCACGTGCGGACGAGGGCGAGGTTGCGCTCCGCCACGGCGCCGCCCGCCTCTGCCGCCTTCTCTGCGTGTTCCTCCGCCAGGGCGAGCCTCTCCCTCCCGGTCGCGCGGGCCGACGTGGCCACCGCCACGTACGCCGCGACGGTGTACGCCTCGGACAGCAACCCGGCAGGGAGCGACTTGACGGCGCTTTTCCTCAGGAAGGAGTCCGTCTGGCCGCGTGCCGCCTCCAGTTCCCCGGACCTGGTGAGGTCGTAGGCCCGCCTGAGCGCGACCAGGGCATGGAAGTCACTGCGGGTCGGGTCGACGGGCTCGGTCGGCTGCCACAGGGCGGCCATCAGCTTCCACAGGCCTTTGTCGCGCACCGTTTCCATGCCCCACTGCCCGTTGAGGGCACCGGACTTCAGGTTGCGCAGCTCGATCTGCCGGGCGCGCGGCAGGGCGGCGTCCAGGGCGTCGAGGGACGACAGCTGGGCCTCGCTCACGACGTCGAGCAGCAGGTCCCAGACGTCGTCGGGTTCCCTGCGGGTGACGGTCCCCCCGTCCAGGAAGGCACGGCGGCGCAGGAAGTCGTCCCAGCCGATGCGCGCGGCCTCGCTCGCGCGAAGGGAGGAGGGGGCCAGCCGGGCCCGCAGACGGAGTGCGTCGTCCTCTCCCCGTGCTTCCCAGGGCCGGTCGTCCTCCATCAGGCCGCCGTGGTCCACGAGGTCGTCGAGGACGGAGAGCGGTGCGTGGGACAGGGCGTACGGCAGGTGGGCGTTCGGCACGGGGACGGCGCCTCGCGTCGCGGCCGTGACGAAGAGGGAGAAGGCGGGTCCTCCCGAGACGGCCCGGGATTTCGCGTTGCCGAGTTCCGGCCCCGGGGCGGTGGAGCACAGGATCTGGCACCGCCGCGTGCCGGGCTCGTTGAGCCACCGCACTCCGGCGGCCCAGAGGGACCTCAGATGCCCGAGGACTTCGTCCGGTTCCAGGGTCGCGAGGCCGGCCCGGACGGCCGGAAGGAGTTCCTCGCGGTCCGGCGCACCGGCCACGGCCCGGTTCAGGGTGTCCCGCTGTCCGTCCGTCAGCGTCGGCGCCCCGACGATGTCGTGGAGCACGGCCAGCACGGCGTCGACGGCCTCACCGCCGTTGACGCCGAGCCAGCGCCACTTGCGCTGGGCGAAGCCGTTCGCGCCGGCCGGTTCGCGGCTCGACCGGCGCTCGCGTGCCCTGGCCAGGCGCTCCTTCTCGGCGGCTATCGCCGCGCGGCGGGCGGCGGCCGGGTCCGTCATGTCGTACACGCCGACAGAGTAACCGCGCACGGAAACTTCACCTACTCCCCCCCTGAATCGTGAGAATACGCAGGTAACGCGCCTCCCGGACGCTTACGGCAGCGACGGCGGTCCGGGCCTGCCTCAGCCGACCTTCTCCCACTCCTGGCACCGGTTGGTCTTGAAGTACTCGCCGGTGTTGAGGGTCACCCGTCCCGGGCCGTTCAGGTTGTTGTTGGCGATGATGGAGCCGAACTCGCCGCTGGCGTCCTTGGCCCGTTCCCAGTAGCAGCCGAAGTCCCCGTCCGCTCCGGCCGTCTTGTACGTGCCGGCCTCGATGTCCTCGCCGACGACGTACTCGCCCTCGCCGGAGAAGCCGGCCGCCGGTCCCGGTTCCTTCGTCTTCTTCGGTTTGGCGGTGACCGTCTCGGTCTCGGTGACGGTGGGTGCGGGCTTGGCGTCGCCGCCGTCTGCGGCCTTGGCGGTCTCGGTGACGGTGGCCGTGGGTCTGGGTTCTGACGTGGTGCCGGCGGCTGCCGTGTCCGCTGCCGCCGAGCCGTCGCCGCCGCTTCCGATGCCGACCCCGATGAACAGGGACACGAGGGCTACCGCCCCGTACTTCAGCCACCGACCACGCGGCCTGGGGGGCCGTACCGGACCGGTGGGCGCGCCGAGACCGAAGGGGCCCTGGGCTCCGTGGCCGGGCTGCGGGGAGGGGGAGGGAGAGGGCTGCTGGAAGGACATGGTCGTGCTCCGTTTCCTGAAAACGCGAAGGGAGGGCGATACGAGGTGCGGGGCGCACGGCGGGACGCCGCGCAGCCGGACCACGCGGCAGTCACCGCAGCGGCGCCGCCCCGTGGAAGCTCCACCAGGTAAGCAGACAAAAGAAAGCACTGTCAATCAACTCACCAAGCTTGACGGGTGCTGTAAGTTGTTGACGTTCGCTATCGAGAGGCCCAGGTCTTCCGTCATGCCCCAGCAGCCGTCCGCGCAGGTGACCGCCGCCGAGATCTCCCGCATCGCCGGGGTCACGCGTGCCACCGTCAGCAACTGGCGTCGCCGGTACGACGACTTCCCCCAGCCCGCCGGCGGTACGGAGAGCAGCCCGCTGTACGACCTGGAGTCGGTCAGGGCGTGGCTCGCCTCGCGCGGTCACACCTCGGCGGCCAGCCCGGCCGAGGAACTGCGCACGACCCTCCGCCTCAGCACCCGGAGCACCGGCGGTGGCGGTGGCGGTACAGCGGACCTGCTGCTCCTCGTCCTGGCGGCGGCCCGCCGCACGCCGGACCAGCTCACGTCCTCGGTGCGGCTCCCGGACGCGGACCTCGTCGCCCGCGCGGAGCTCGACACGGCGCGCGTCGCCGACGCGGTACCGGATGCGGACGCGGTGCGCTTCGCGGACGCCGACGTCACCGTGCTCCGCGCCCTGTACGTGTGCGTACGGGACGAGGGCGGCCAGGCCGCGCTGGAGGTGCTGGCCGAGCGGGAGCTGGAGGACAGCGCGGCGAGCGGCGCGTACCGTACGCCGACCCCGCTCGCCGATCTCCTCGCGCGCCTCGTCCCCGGCGCCCCGGCCCGTGTCCTGGACCCGGCCTGCGGCAGCGGCGCCCTGCTCGAGGCCGCCGCCCGTCGGGGCACGACCGAGCTGTACGGGCAGGACCTTCTCCCCGTGCAGGCCCGGCGCAGCGCGGTGAGCCTGCTGCTGACGGCGCCGCCCGGCGCCGGGGTCACCGTCCGCGCCGGAGACAGCCTGCGCGCGGACGCCTTCCCCGAGCTGGTCGCCGACGCGGTGCTGTGCACCCCGCCGTTCGGCGTCCGGGACTGGGGGCACGACGAGCTGGCGTACGACCCGCGTTGGGCGTACGGCGTACCGGCCCGCGCCGAGTCCGAACTGGCGTGGGTGCAGCACGCGCTCGCCCACCTGACACCCGGCGGTCACGCGGTCCTGCTCCTGCCGCCCGCGACGGCCGGCCGCGCCTCGGGCCGCCGGGTGCGGGCGGAACTGGTCCGCAGCGGGGCCCTGCGCGCGGTGATCGCGCTACCGGCCGGCGCGTCGGTGCCGTTCCACATCGGTCTGCAGATCTGGGTCCTGCAGCGGCCCGAACCGGGCGGCGCCGAACGCAAGTCGGTGCTGTTCGTCGACACGGCGGGGCCGACGACGGACGCACGGACGGACGCGAGGTCGGGCCCGCGTACGCGGGGCGGCGCCCGGTCCGCATCGCTGGACTGGGAGCGGGTCACCGGACAGGCGCTGGGCGCGTGGCACGCGTTCGCGCTGAACCCCGACGCCTTCGAGGACGATCCCGGCGTGGCACGCGCGGTCGACATCGTCGACCTCCTGGACGAGACGGTGGACCTGACACCGACCCGTCTCGTCCGAGCCTCACGCGCCGAGGTGGACCCGGCGAAGCTGGCGGCGGAGGTGGAGACGGCGCGCCTCGGCCTGGTGCAGGCGGCCAGGGCCCTCGGCCGCGCGGCGCGGTACGAGGACTGGGACGCGGCGGGCGACTCGGCCCGGCAGTGGCGTACGGCGACCGCGTCCGACCTCGCGCGAGGCGGCGCGCTGACGCTGCTGCGGACGCTGCCGGAGGGCTCGCGCGGGCGCACCGACGACGGCGGCGGCTCGGGCGGGGACGGCGGCGCGGGCAAGGGCCGGCACGGTACGGACGCGGCCCGCCCGGTCTTCACCGGCTCGGACCTCTCATGGGGTTCGGGCCCGACGGGCGACCCGGCGACGGTCCGTGCGGACGCGGCTCCGGTGATCGCCGCCGGGGACGTACTGGTCCGCGCGGTCGCGAGCGGCGGCGGGGCGATGGCGCTGGTCGCCGGAGAGGCGGAGGCCGGCGCGCTGCTCGGCCCGCACGTCCACCTGTTCCGGCCCGACCCGGCCCGCCTGGACGCCTGGTTCCTGGCCGGCTTCCTGGGCGCCGAGGACAACATCGCGGGCGCGTCCACCGGCAGCACGGTGCTGAGCGTCAGCCCCGGCCGGCTGCGCGTACCGCTGCTGCCGCTGGAGGAGCAGCGGCGGTACGGGGAGGCGTTCCGCCGCGTGCACGAACTGCGGGCGGAGGCGCACCGGGCGACCCGGCTGGCGGAGGAGACGGCACGGCTGCTGGCGGGCGGGCTGACCGGCGGGCAGTTGCTGCCGTCCCGGGAGGCGGCGGAGGAAGTGCCCGCGGTACGCGGCCGGGGTAGCGATTTGGACGGCTTCTGAGACGTGAGGCGAAGGAAGGGGTCCGGCAGCCATCTGTACGGAGCCCTCCCAGGCATCGACGCCGACCGCAAGGCGGGCCGCCGCAGGCTGCTTCGAGTCCCGGACGAGGACGGCTTCAGTGGTCGCGGCGACCTCAGCGCACTCGCCGCCTTCAGCACCGCTGCAGCTGCTCCTAGCCCAGGCGACTTCGACGCATTCCCCGCCCTCGCCACTGCTGTAGCTGCTCTTGAACCACGCTGACTCAGGAACCGTCAGCTCGCTCACACGGGGGGCGTTCCCCTCCCAAGAGTCCCTCGACGAAGGCCGTCGACTCACGTGGAGGCAGGGCCTGAGCCCGCAGAATGCCGTACTGCTCCTCGGCCTCGGCGTCCCGCGCCTCTGCGCGCTCGGTGTGGAGACGACTGGTTCGCTGCACCTACACGTACGCCATCCTGCGTAAGTGTCGGAGCAGTACGAACGGAGATGTCCTCAGCCGCAGGACGGTGGCCGATGTCGACTGCCACCATGGATTCCCACACCGCGTGCCGGATCACTTCCTCACGGTCCCTGCAGCACCGTGATCTCGTGCGCGAGCGCATCGTCGGCGGCCTGCCGGGCATGGCGGGCGGCCTCGCCCTCGCGCCACGCGCAGGAGGAGGAGCGGGCGACATGCAGCACCCGGCACAGCGGAACGATCGGACAGTTCGCCTTCCCCGCATGGATGAACCGGTACAACTCGCTCACCGGTCGCTCTCCTTCGCGAAGAAGGCGGTCGCTTTTTCAGGATCTCGATCGTCTGCTGCTGCTCGCGGTTCTCCCGCCGAAGCCGCTTGAGCTCCTCGCGCTCGGCACTGCTCAATTCACCGGGGACGCCTTCGCCCCGGTCCGCCTTCGCCTTGCGGTACCAGCCGCGCAGGGACTCTGAGCTGATGCCGAGTTCCCGGGCGACCGCCGTGACCGTTTTGCCCGAGGAGTCGACGAGCGCGATCGCGTCCCGCTCGAACTCTTCGGTGTACCGCTTCGTGTACTTGCTTCCCGCCTGGTGCTGCTTCCTCTGGAACCTCAGGTCCCAGTCTCCAGGTGTCCACGATCAAGGGGAGGGCTCAGCCGGAAGATCACCCTGTACGCCTGCCACTGCATTGGGCCCCATGGGGGTGCCCGTTCATCGCTTCGGCTCCTGGTGGGTGTCGGGCCGTAGGAAGCGTTGGAGGATCAGGCGCAGGGTGGGGAGCTGATCGGCCGGGGTGAAGGACGGGTCGGTGGCGGCACTGGTGTAGAGAGCGGCGATGAGAGCCATGACCCAGGCCGCGGTGTCGTCCGGGTCCAGGGCCGGGTCGATCCGGCCTGCTGCGGCCGCTTTCCGCAGCAGGGTGGTGACGGTGTCCCGCTCCTCGTCATTGTCACGGCTCAGCAGTGCTTCGAGCTCGGGGTCGCGGTAAGCCTGGATCATCGCCTCCATCACGAGGGCCGGAACCAGTGGTTCCGTGGCGGGGGCGGCGAGAAGGTCGACGGTGTCGAGGAGGGCGGTCCACGGGTCGTCGGCGGCACGGGCGGCGGCGAGACGCTCGGCCTTGGTGGCGCCGTCGTGCTCCTCGTCCTCGAAGACGGCGTGGAAGATCGCGCGCTTGTTGGGGAAGTAGTGGAACAGGTTGCCCGCGCTCATGCCGGCGGCCTTGCAGATCTCTGCCGTGGTGGTGCGCTCGAAACCCCTGGCGGCGAAGAGCTCGGCCGCGGCGTTGACGATGTGCCGACGCCGTGCCCGGTGCCTGGCCGGATCGACTGTCCTCATCGTGGTCCCCTTCTGGTCGGCTCCGGGCTCTTCCGGCCCTTCACCGAGTAATAATAGACCGAGCACTCGGTCTATTATTACGGGAACAGCAGGAGCGAGGGGGAACATGAGCATGCGCAAGAGACTTGAGCGAAGCCCGCGAGGTGACCGGTTCACCGTGCTCGGTCAGTCGGCGTGGAGCACCGTGTGCGTCTATTTCGTTTTCACGCTGGCGGGGGCGGGTGCCGGCTGGCTGGCCGGTCTCCTGGCCGACTGGCTTGTGACGCTTCCCTGGGCACCGCTGCAGGGACCGGCCGAGCTCGTTGCGTCGATCCCCGCTCCGTGGCTGCCCGCCGCGGGTTCGGTGGCAGGGCTGGCCCTCGGACTTGTTGCTCAGCACGAGCAGCTGGTGATCCGCCTGTCGGACGACCGCGTTGTGCTCACACGCAAAGGGCGTGCGCAGGAGTTCTCGCGCGACGCCATCGCCGCAGTGTTCCGGGACGGCAAGCAACTCGTCCTGCTGGGCCACGACGGTGGCGAGCTCACTCGGCAAGAGTGCGACCTGGACGTCGGCCGTGTTGCCGACGCCTTTACCGAGCACGGCTACGTGTGGGCGGACGCCGATCCGCACAAGGACGAGTTCCGCCGCTGGGTCCCTGGTACTCCCGGCCTCCCGGAGGGTGCGAACGCCATCCTCGAGGCCCGCCAGGAGTCGTTGGAAAAGAAGAGTTCCTCCGACGACGGCGTTCAAGAGCTCCGTGAGGAGCTGGCCCGTCTCGGCGTCGTCGTGAGGGACGAGAAGCGACGCCAGTACTGGAGGACGTTCCGGAAGGCAGGTCCGGCCGTGGAATGAACGGCGGTGAGCCGGAGGGGCCGATGGCCAGGTCCCTGAGGGCGGCCATGGTTCGGGGTGCGGTTCCGGTACTCACGCGGGAGGCGTCTTCTTTGTAGGTGCGGACCCGGCTCGACAGGCTGCCGCCAGGAAACGCGGCGAGGGGCGTGGCCGCGGTCCGCTCCGGAACGGCGGGCGGCCCCTTGGAGGCATCGACATTGGTTCGCCCCCTGCGACCGCACGACACAGCAACGGCTCGCAAGGGCCGTTCTCTCGTCAACGTACGTGTCCCAAGCGGGAGTTGAGTAACAGAGTCCCCCTGCTACGGTGGACCGATGGCATCGGTCAAGCAGTTCCAAGTCACCTTCGACTGCGCAGAACCTGAGCGCGTCGCTCGTTTCTGGTGCGAGGTGTTGGGGTACGTCGTACCGCCCCCACCGGAGGGGTTCGCCACTTGGGACGATTTCAATCGCTCGCTGCCGCCCGAGCGTCAGGGCACAGCGTTTGCCTGCATCGATCCCTCAGGTGTGGGCCCGCGACTGTTCTTCCAGCGCGTTCCCGAAGGCAAGGCCGTCAAGAATCGGCTGCATCTTGACGTGCGGGTCGGCACCGGGCTCGTGGGGGAAGAGCGCCTCGCCACGCTTGAGGCCGAGTGCGCACGACTGGTCACGCTCGGTGCGGTGCGCGTGCGACTACTGCGTGCCGACGGCGTCAATGAGTCGTGCATCGTGATGCAGGACATCGAGGGCAACGAGTTCTGTCTCGACTGAGCGTCCTCCGGGACGGCGAGGTGGGGAGCCGTCGAGCCGAAGCACGTCAGTTGCCACGAAGGCAGGATTGTTGTCACCGTGCCGCTGTACGGCGGACGGTGTGCCGTGCTTCACCGGGATGGATGGATGGATGAAGTCCATGCGGAAGTCGAGGACTCCGGCGGCGCGGGCCTCCACGGTGGGGGCCGGGGCGGTCAGGCCGTAGCGCTGCGGAGAGTTACGGGACGTGGCCGGCGCCTCCGGAGCACGAGCACCCTTGTCATTGACGTCCACGCCGGCGACGTTGCGCAGTCGGTCGACGGCGGCCTCGGCGGTGCAGCCGCCGAAGCCGCCGGCCTCGAACTTCTTGCGGGTGGCGGTGCCGGGCTCCTCGAAGATCGGTGGCCGGACCGAAGAAACTCAGTGAGCGGGGCGGGGCAGTACAGCAAGGGCTGTCCGGGCTATACCGGTCAGCGTCTCCTCGCTCGCTCCGGCCTTGCCCAGCGCTTCAATGCCGCGCAGTACGGCAAGCACCAGCGCAGCCAGCTTTCCCGGATCCGCGTCCGCAGCGATATCGCCATTGCGCTGGCAGGCTGCGATGTCGCCCTCCAGTAGCGCCTGCAGCGCCTCGATGGCCGCGCGCGCCCGCTTGGCCACCGTCTCGTCGTGTTCGGCCAGCTCGGCGGCGCCCTTGGCCAACAGGCATCCGCGGTGGGCGGCGTCTGCGGCGGTCGCCGCCGCCACCGCGTACACGTGGGCGGACAGCCGCGCGTAGGCGTCCGCGTCGTCGCCGCGCAGCTGCCGGCTCACAGCATCGACGACGGAGCCGCAGTAATCGTCGAACACGCGGTGGAACAGTTCCCGCTTTCCGCCGAACGCGCCGTACAGGCTGCCCTTGCCGAGCCCCGTCGCCTCGGCGATGTCCTCCATGCGCGTGGCGGCGTACCCACCCGACCAGAACCGCTCCCGGGCAGTGTCCAGTACCTGCTGCTCGTCGAACTTCCTGGGTCGCGCCATGGGGGCAGCCTACCCGTTCTTGACCGGTTCGTCCATAACGGCTAGCGTTATGGACGAACCGGTCAAGAATTGAGGAGTGGGCGCGTCATGACGGAAGTACTCGCAGGCAAGGTGGCGGTGGTCACCGGAGCCAACAGCGGCATTGGGCTTGCCATCGCCAGGCGGTTCGCCGCGGAGGGGGCACGGGTGTTCCTGGCCGGTCGCCGTCAGGAGCCGCTCGACGCGGCCGTCGCCGAGATCGGGCCGGCGGCCACCGGTGTGAGGACCGACGTCTCGGTACAGACGGACCTCGATGACCTCTACTCGGTCGTGCGCGAGAAGGCGGGCCGCATCGACGTGCTCGTCGCCAACGCCGGCAGCGCTGTCCCCCAGCGTCTCGGTGAGATCACAGAGGAAGCCATCGACGCCACCTTCGGTACGAACGTGAAGGGCACGATCTTCACCGTACAGAAGGCGCTGCCCCTGCTGTCGGACGGCGCCTCGATCGTGGTGACCGGATCGACCAACGCCCTCCGCCCCGGACCGAGCCTGGAAATCTACGGCGCATCGAAGGCAGCGGTGCGCAACCTGGTGCGCAGCTGGGCGCTCAGCGCGCAGGAACGGAAGTTCCGGGTGAACGTGCTGAGCCCCGGCCCGACCGAGACCCCGGGCCTGGTCGGCGCCGTAGGCCCGGACCACCAGCTCGCCTCGGAGGTGCCGCTCGGCAGGATCGGCCGCCCGGACGAGATCGCCGCCGTGGCGACGTTCCTGGCCTCGGACGCCTCCAGCTTCGTCAACGGCGTCGACTGGTTCGTCGACGGAGGCCAGGCGCAGGTCTGACCGCGCCCCTCAACTCAACCAGTGCGAGAGCGCACCACACACACCACGTACCAGGAGGAAAAGTGAACGCCACCAGCGATATCCAGAAGCGTCGCGAAGAGATCGCTATCAACTACTTCCGCATGGTGGACGCCGGCAACCCTGCGGTCATCGACATCTTCACGGAAGATGCTCACATGTTCTACCCGAAGTTCGGCATCGCGCGTGGGAAGGCGCAGATCGGAGCGTTCGCTCGGGGTCTCGGCCGGGGAATCACGTCGCTCGAGCACGAGATCGAGGGCTTCACCGTGTTGTCGTCCGGAAACTACGTGATCGTCGAGGGCGCGGAAAAGGGAACAACGACGTCAGGCGTGGATTTCCCTGACGGCGTTTCCTCCTTCGGGCTGTTCTGCAATGTGTTCGAGTTCGAGGGTGAACTCGTCAGGAGGGTCCACATCTACGTGGACCCGGACTTCGCCAACACGCATGCCGAGGGCGTGGCTTGGGGCAAGTCGGTGCAGGACATCATCGCCGGCCTGTAGTCGACAGCCTGCACCGTGGTGTCGCCACTGGTACGGACGGCCGCGTCGCGACGAGGCCGCAGTCCTCGATCCTGTCGCCCCGGCGCCCGGTCGCGGGGTGGCGGAACGCCGGACGCCAAGCGCCGGACGCAGGCTCGACAGCCTCCCCGTTTCGCTTCGGGTGGCTGAGCCGGTCGGCTCCCGCCGGCTCAAACAGCGAGCTTCTGCCGACTGCTGTGCCTCTCCCCCGGCACTGCCGGGCCGCGCCCACGACCTGACCGCCGTCCGTACCCACCGGATCATCCGTATCTGCGAACGTCAGGGCATCGGTCACCACCGGCGTCAAGCGTCGGCCGCACCACGGCCTCACTCCCACCCAGCAGACCATGAACCGGGCGCAGGCCCGGACCCGCGCCCCGGCCGAGCGCGGCGTCGCCCGCCTCAAGTCCTGGCGGATCTTCCGTCGCGCCCGCTGCAGCCCGAACCGCATGACGTAAATCGCCAAAGCCGTACTCACCCTGGAGCGGCACCGCTGAAGAAGCTCACTGACACATGACCGCACAAGTGCCTGGAACTCCCCGTGCCGCTCAGGCGGCCGACGGCCTACCCAAGCCAGTGACAACAACGGCGCTTCCGCGCCGCAGGTGACAAGTGGCTCGCTGATCCCGTGACAACCACGGTGCCTCGCCTCGCAGGAACCGCAGGCTGATGCAGGCCGTCGGTGACAACTATCGCGCTTCGGCACAGCCGTCTCCCGTGGGCCCGGGCTCGCGTCGTTCAGGTGACGTGTCCTGGTTGATCACATGATGCCGAGGGTGATCGGCGGACGGCCGGCGTCGCGGGTGTGGTGGTGGAGGCCGGCGGCGCTGTTCGTCCGGCCGGCGAGGGTGAGCAGGTGGTGTCGGCCCTGGCCCCGCCGGGGATTGAGCACCTGAGCCAGGCAGGCCGGCAGGCCGGGGAGGTCGTCGGGGACGGTCGGCGCGGCGTCGGTGCATTGACCCAGAGGGCCCGGGACGAGCGAGGACGAGCGGGCAGACACGGTCTTCCGTCGTGGTGATCAGGGACTCGACACCTCATGATCGCTGGGAGCGGCTCTGTTCACGAGAGACGGTTCTGGCTCACTCTCCGTGGAGGGCTGCCTGACCGTGGCATCGACCCCCTATGACCAGCAGTGAGAAGCTGACGTGAGCCAGTACTGCAAAGTGGGCGGCCAAACCCTGTGGGACCCGTCCAACGGGGCGTCCCGGCTGTTCATGAGCCAGGTCACCGTTCATCAAGCTGAAGTGGGGCTGCCATCCGGCATAGGCCCCATGGAAGCTGACGAGTGTCAGATCGACCCCGTCGCATTCGCGGCGTTCGTCGACGCCCTGCTCGCCTGGCATAGCAAAACCAGGCACGCCATCATGGCCACCCTGTCCGAAGGGTTCGTTGCCACGGTGCTGGCCTTGGCTGAGAAAGCGAACATCAAGGTGAACTGGCAGGCGGCCGAGCGCGCCGAGAGCCGCTGTCTCAAGACGGCTTCGGATCCCCGGGCAAAGAAGTGGACAGCCGCACTGCAGCAGAAGTCACACGAGCTCATCCGACACATAGCGCCCTGAGGCTCGTCCGCCAGCACCCGCGGCAGGGGCGCATGCCGTGCCCTATGTGCAGAGGAGGACACGCTTACGGAGAAGATCGAAGCCGGCTCGGCCGAACATCCGGCGTTTGAGCATCTTGATCCGGTTGACGTGTCCTTCAACCACGCCGGAGCTCCAGGGCAGGGTGAGGCCGGCGATGACGGCGTCCCGGTCGCGGTCGATGCCTGCGGTGAGCGTGTGGAGGCCGGGGAGGTTGTCTCGCCGGACGGCATCAAGCCAATGCGGCAACCGTTCGCCCTGGCGCTCGGTGAGCATCTGACCGAAGGAGCGGACGTGGCCGGTGAGGGCGTCCGGTTCAGGGCAGCGGACCAGAACGGCCTTGGGCCGAAGACGCTCGCTCTCAATGAGGCTCTCCGGCCGACGGAGAATCCATCCGGCGACGACCCGGGGTGCCGGGGACCGGCCGTCGGTCAGGACCGCGGGCCGTATCGCCAGAGCCTTGGCCAGTTGCCGTGACTTCGCGCGGCCGCCTGCGACCGCGGTGACCACGGCCCGGATCGTCTCGGCGCCGAGTTGCTTCTCAACGTCGGCGACGAGCTCCGTGATCAAGCCGACCGGGTCTGTGACGGCGCGGTCGAGCTGGTCAGCCGCGGTCATGACCGGTCGACACCCCTGATCCGTGCTCGCTTTGGCCGCAGTCCGCCGAGTCCCTCCGCATCGGGCGCCGAGCCGCCGGCTGCTGCCTTCTTCGGCTTCTTCACAGTCCCGGCCGCCGCGATGGGCTCGATGAGGTCGTCCATGGTGCAGTCGAGGATGTCGAGCAGGGCCGTGAGGATCTTCAGGCTGAGGCGTTCGGGCCGCTCGACCACGAGCCGGTAGACCTGGCTTGACGACAGCGTGATGCCGCGTTCCTTCAGCGGCGGGATGAGGTCGGTGGTGGAGAACATCCCGCGGTCCGCCATCACCTTGCGTAGGTGCCAGCGGTAGTCGAGTTTGGCGACCATCATCGGGTTCCTCCCTCTCGTCGGCCCGCGAGTCCCGGGCCTGGTTCCTCCGGGCCGGCTTCCGCCGGGTCCGCGTCTTCCGGACGGCGCACGGGCCTTGTCCACTCCTCGGGGACAGGTCCCAAGGCCCCCATACCTGCAACGGCACCTCCGGGCCGGCCGGGAAGAACGGCTCCACGACCGGCTGGTCCTGCGACAAGGTGGGTAACGAAACCTCGGGCGACGGTGCCACCGCACGAACGAACGAGACCTGGACCGACTACAGCCGGCCGGCCGGCATCACCTTCGGCGGCACGGCGCACGACCTGGTCCACACGGGCACGGACAACTCCGAACGCACGAAGCTGGGTTCGACCTGGTGCCCCCACACCGCGCTCGGCCTGACCTCGACGACGACGAACGGTGTCGACACCGGATTCATCAGCGAGCCTTCGGGCACGCTGAACTCCATGACGACGGGGGGAAGTCCTCCTACTACCTCACCGACGCCACCGACAACGTCCTGGGTCTCGTCCACGACACCGGCAAACGCACCCACACCTACGCCTACGCCTACGGCCCCACTCCTGACCGCTTCACCCCGGGGGACCGTGTTGGTCACCCGTTGTTCCAGGCGGGCGGTGCCGGCGAGGAGTTTCACGCGCCTCGACTTCGTGAGTGCTGTGGGGCGCTTGGTTCAGCGCGCTCACTCCGGGAGGTCGAGCTCGTACTTCCGGGTCAAGTCCCGCACCTTTCGCAGGAGGATGCGGAACGGCGCGTCCCTCAATTTGCCATGTGGCACGTAGAACATGGTCTCATCGCAGGCCAGCAGTATTTCGTACTTGGGCGTAGACCGTGCGTACTGCGAGATTCCGTACCAATCCGCGTAGGCCTCCTTCCACCACTCCCAGACCGGTCGCGCCTCGGTACTCTTGACGGACCATCGGTGCATATCGGTGTAGTCCACCTGCGCAACGCTGGTTCCGTTGTTCACGTGGCGGAACTTCACGGCCTTCGTCGTGAAGGCCGTGAACCGATTTTCAAGCATCTTGCGGTGCTCGATGAACGCGAGGAGACGCTCCCCCTCCTGCTGCGGACCGAGTTGAGGGTCCCAGGGGAGTGAGTTCCCCACTCGCACAGTCGAGTGAGCGGCCCCGAGTCCGGCCTTGAGCACACTGAACAGTTCGTCTTGGAAATCCTGCCATTGCTCCACCGGGGAGGGGGTGCTCGCGCCGCCGGAGTTCGCAGAACCGTCGAAGGCTCGGTTGCGGGCGATACGCACCAGAGCGGTGTCGTCGACGTTGAGGATTCTCGGGGTCGAAATGCTTGCCGAGCGCAGCCGCTCGCGGACGTGACGGTGAACGGCCTGGAGGGTGAGAGTCGCTTCCTCGCCCTCAATGCCGTACTGCAGTGTGGAGATCAGACGGGCGGTGTACGACGTGTAGTCAGTTCCCTCCGGAGCTCTGGAGGTCTCCGTGACATCCGAGGACACCATGGTGCATGCTCCGCGTGTCCTCAGCTTCTGGTAGACGGCGTTCATCCCCATGGAGTCATCGAACGCTGTGGCGCTGAAGCAGGTGTCGAGGACGATCACCTTGTGACGGGCTCTGATGCGCGGTTCCCACAACAGATCTTGCAGGTCCGCGTATCTGATTGCCTTGGTCCCGTATTCGCCCTCGTTGCTGAAGTCCTGCAACGCGAGATACAACCGGTCCGTAGCCGGGTGGACAATGCCATGACCCGCGAAGTAGACGAACAGCGTGTCTGTTGCTGAGGCACCGGCCAACCCGACCGCGGTCAGGAACTGATCCCTGGTCGGCTGGGGCAGCTCGACACACCGATCCCGGGGGAGACCCCAGATTTCCGGGTCACGGAGAACTCGTGCCAGTCCGCGGATATTGTTCTCGACCGCCGGAAGGTTCAACAGGTCGCTTCCCGAAGCCTGGTTGAACACTCCGGCGATCACCGCGGCCGACTTGAGCGGATCGCGCAAGCGGCTGCTCATACCCGGGCTACTCTTCCGGCGCCCTGTCGCCGAACACCTCTGCAGCACGCTCGTCGGCGCGTTCGGGCGCGGTTTCCGCCCGGGACACGTCCACGGAGGGGCCTCGGTCGCTGGACACGCGGACCCGCTGCCCGGAGGCCCTCGTTGAGCACCAGGTCGCGATGCTGACGATCAGGCTGCTCAGACCGATCGCGGAGGAAACGCCGAAGTTCAGCCAGTCGAGTCCGCTGCTCATTGCCTCCGGGTCCGGGTCCGCGGCACCTGGAGTGATGTCCGGGGACGTGTCCACCTTGTTGTCGCGTTGCAGCCATCGGCGCAGTGACCGGGCTTGCTCACCATCCGGGTCGGCGATGACCGACACCGAGATCAAGTGCTGCTGATCGCTCACAACAGTTTTCCCCGTTTCTGAATGCCAGACCTCAACAAAGGGACGCCTGTCGGCGACATGACGCAAGTCCCTCAAGCGTAGCGATCCACACTCGAATCCCAAGCAAAAAGTCGAAACTGGTGGAATCGGCGTCTGGTCCCCCGGTGGCCGCCGGCAGGTGCACCGCCCTCGTCGCCGCGGTGCTCGATCCGCGCAGGCTCCTGCCGTCGACGGCGACCGCGCACAGTTCTTCGTCCTGATCAGGGCGTGTGCGGTGTTCTGCGGGCCACGCGCCCACCGCCGCGTCCACTGTGTCGCTGTCCAGGTGCGCCAGGAGCCGGCCGAACGCGGTCGCCCGCGGTGCGGCACGCAGCCCCAGGCGGTGACGGACCTCGTCGGGCAGGTAGGCGGCATGCCGTGCGATGGCGGCCGTGACGGTGAACTTGCGCATGCTGTTTCCCCTCGTTCTCCCCTGACGATGTGGCGCGTCGGCGGTGGTGCGTGGTCCCGGCGCACCGGGCCGGCGGCTCGGCGCGCCCTCGCCGGGGGGCGCTGTCCGTCCAGGAGCGGGGAGCGGTCGGTCTTGCTCCGAAACGAGGTGCACCGCCCGGCCGCAGGCCCGCCGGCCGAGGTGCCGGCAGAAGTCGGCGTCCTTGCCGAAGCGGTCGCGCAGGCGGCCCGGTACAGAAACCCCCTGTACGGCATGCGATCCTCGCTTTCCGCCCGCCGCAGGGACACGCACCGTATCCGCCCCTCCACCCGGCACCGCTTCCCCCACACGCGCACCGGCGCCCCACCCGGCGTACAGGGCCCCGTCGTACAAGCGTCGCTGCTGGTAGCGGGACCGGCGCAACCACAACGCTGAGTCCATGCACACCTCGCCCTCCCCGCTCCCGCCCTCTCGCCCTCTCGCCCCACGGACGCCACCGAGTTCGCGATGGCCTTCACCTCCACCCCTCGAGGCGCCCGCCTGGCCCGGCTGTTCGTCTCGCAGTGCCTGGACGCCCGGGGCCACCCGTACGACAGCGACGTCAACGAGACACCGACCCTCATCACCGCCGAGCTGTGCGCCAACGCCGTACGGCACGGGCGGTTCCCCGGACGGGACTTCCACGTCCGGGGAACCGCCGAGGCGGACGGCGGGCGGCTGCGCGTGGAGGTCTCCGACACCCGCACGGAGCACCGGCCCGCCGTCACCGCCCCCACGGACCCCGACGCGGAGTCCGAGTCCGGCCGCGGCCTCCTCCTCGTCGCCGCTCCGGCCGACGACCGGGGCGTCACCGACCGCCGCCGCGGCCCCGGCAGGACGGTGCGGACGATGGTGAGCACCCCGCCGAACGGCCACCGTCCCGGCGCTCTTCCGTAGACATCCCCGGATCGCCCTGCCGACCTGCCCCGAGCCCGCGACCACCGGCTGATCCCCTCCCCACACGGCACCAACCGCTCGTGCACGGCTCCTTCGGCGGCCGCACGGCCGCACGACCGCTGCACCCCGGATGAGAACCCCACGAGTTCCGGTTGACGTGAAAAAGGTCACACCCAAGAGTTTTCGCTCTCCGCTCATGCCGTACGGCTCCCTTCCGTGCGCCGCCCCATCGCACAGCGCGGCCGAAAGTAGCCAACCCGCCGCAGGCGTGGACTACACCAATGGCGATCTCACTCCCGTTCGACCAACTGGCTTTTCTGCGCCTGGACCAGACATGCGGACGATGCAGACACCACCGGCAGCCGTACGGGCGAGTGGCCAAAAGTAGCCGACTTAACCCATGAGAAAGCCGGAAAACTGCACGATGGAACTACAAAAAGAGAAAATGAGGGCATCCTGATAAACCCTCAGCAACGACACTCTTCCACTGCTCGACCTTGCGACTTGTAACCCTTCGCACAACCGCTGAGATCGATCTATGGTCATGGCGACCGCGAGGCGTGGGGGCAGTCCGGGCCCCCCTGATCCGGCCTTCCTTGCGGTTGCGGAGAACAAGCACTCGGCGGAGGGGGCGGTCGTACGGATGGGCATCGGCATTCGGGAGGCGCCGCCGCAGCGCACGTCCAGCCGGAGTGTCTTCAATTTCCTTGCATTGCAGGTTCAATTCTTGGAAGCGCCCGCGCCCCAAAGGGACGACCAGGCACACTCCGGCGCCTGCAAGCTTCCGGATCACAGGTCGAGCGACCTCACCTCCGGAGGGATGAGCTCCCTGCTGAACACCCTCACGACGTAGGGAAGTAAGCGGAATCACGGAGTGTGGTTACGCAAGTCGAACACCCGACCTGAAAATTTCTCACAAGGAGCGCGAATGAAGACAGCGATACATGTCGGCGTTGCTGCCACCGCCGTTCCGGGCCTCATGACGGCCACGCCCGCCGCATCGGCGGCCGAGCCGCCGCCCCGAACGCGAACACGCCCGTCGCGACTGCCGACGTCAAGGGGGTCGAGGTCGACAAGGAGGCGTCGAACGAGACGAGACGGATCATCGAGTCCAACGCGCCGGCAGCCGTCGCCGCAGCCAACGTGTGCGGCTCCGGGTCCTTCTCCCGCACGGTGCGCGTGACGGGACCTCAGGGCTGCGAGGTGATGATGAAGCGTTCCTTCCCTCACGTGCTGCCCGGTGACACGGCGCGGGAAGCGGGACTTCTCACCGACAGGGAGGGCACTCCGGTGCCGGCCGATCCGGTGGCGGAGATCGTGACGTTCGAGCAGACGAACTCATAGGAGTCACACTCCGCGCAGCACCGACACGCCGGACCCATGCCGCCGTTTCGCGGAATGGACCGACAGCGATCGTCTCCGTCGGAATCCCGGGGTCTCGCGGCGACACAATCCGCCGGGTCTCGTCATGTCAGCGGCCTCCTCTTCCTCCCGAGCCCCATGGCGCCTTGTGTCGCGCAGCGCGCGAAGTCTTTCTCTCAATGTGCAGGCGCCCGCGGAGTTCGGTTGCCCGAACTTGCCCGATCGGCTCAACCCCTGACGGCATGGATGCACCCCTGTTCACCCCTGCTTGATTCACGCAAGCCGCCATCGCTGCGGCTCTCGCAACAGAAGGAGTTATGGAATTGGCTGACGCGAAGGTTCTTGAGGCTCAGCAATGGGTGAACGCCACCTATGGCTCTGTCGCCGGATATGTCAGATGCCCCGAGGACGGGCGCACCGGCTGGCCCACCATGCACGCGCTGACCATGGGGCTCCAGCACGAGTTGGGTATCAGTCCCGTGGTGGCCAGCTTCGGTCCGACCACCGTCTCCAAGCTCCAGGCCCTCGGCGATATGGGCTTCGGCTGGAACAAGAACTCGAACATCGTCCGCATCCTCCAGCACGGCCTGTTCTGCAAGGGCTATTGGGGAGCCAACGGCTACGGCGAGTACGGTGCCGTGACCACGGAGGCCGTCAAGAACCTTCTCGTCGACATGGGCCTGCCCGACGGCGGAACGGGTACGAGCGGCGGCGTCACCACTCCGAAGATCTTCAAGTGCATCCTCAACATGGACGCGTACGTCGTCGTGGCCGGCGGAACGGAGAAGATCCGGTCCATCCAGCAGTGGCTCAACAGCCGCTACTGGCAGCGGGACGCCTACTCGATCGGCCCGTGCGACGGCATCTACTCCCGGGACGTGCAGAAGTCCCTGGTGATCGCCATCCAGTACGAACTGGGGCTCAGCCCCAACGGCAACTTCGGCCCCGGCACCCAGGCCGGCCTGCGGGGGCATCCCGTGCGGGAGGGCAACTCCGGCATCTTCGTGCAGCTGTTCACCGCGGCCTGCGTCTTCAACGAGCCGGTGATCCTGCGCGGCCTCGACGACTCGGAGGTCCGGACGACCTTCAAGAGCACCTTCGATTCGAAAACCCGGGAGTTCGTCGAGATCTTCCAGGAGTTCTCCCAGCTGTACACCGCGGAAGACGCCAACTACGGCGTGGGCGAGTACGACACCTGGTCTCAGTTACTGGTGTCCATGGGCAACGCGGACCGTACGGCGACCGGTTCGGACACGAGGTTCGAGATCACCGCCTCCCGCGCCCGCTGGCTGTACGACAACGATTACCGCATGGTCGGCCGCTACCTCTACGACCCTCCGGGGTCCACACTCGACAAGGAGATCAAGCCCGGCGAGCTGCAGACCATCTTCGACGCCGGCCTGCGGGTCTTCCCCATCTACCAGGACAACGCGCGCCAGCTCTCCGACTTCACCTACGGCCAGGGCTACCAGCACGCCCTCAACGCGCACGACCTGGCCAGTGAGTACGGCTTCAACCGGGGCACCACAATCTACTTCGCGGTCGACTACGACGCCCAGCAGTGG
Source organism: Streptomyces sp. NPDC058632 (assembly GCF_042717095.1). Lineage (NCBI taxonomy): Bacteria > Bacillati > Actinomycetota > Actinomycetes > Kitasatosporales > Streptomycetaceae > Streptomyces > Streptomyces sp. NPDC058632. The sequence continues at coordinate 95,184 of NZ_JBHXQZ010000003.1, forward strand.
GAGATCGACAATCACCCGCAGGGCATCATCACCTACTTCAACGGCGTGGTGGCCGGCCTCGCCAACAGGGGCAAGAAGTACTTCCACGGGGTCTACGGCTCGCGCAACGTCTGCATCAACGTCACCGCCAAGACCAGCGCGCGCTTCTCCTTCGTCTCCGGCATGTCCTGGGGCTTCTCCGGGAACCTCGGCTACCCCTTGCCCTCCAACTGGGCGATCAACCAGATCAAGGAGTTCAAGGTCACCAACGGCACGGACACCTTCGACCTGGACCGGAACGTCTGGCGGCACAACGGCGAACCCGGCGTCGACTCGGTGGACGACACGGGCGGCCCCGCCGACAGTTACATCGCCTACGTGCAGCGGCTCTACGACCACGCCCTCGCGTACAAGTCGTCGAACAACGTCGGCACCAACGCCAGCCGGCTGGTGATGGAGTACATCCGTCACCAGAAGTACAAAGGCCTGCAGTGGTGGTGGCTGGCGAACAGCTACGACGAGGACTTCGTCGAGTACTGCAACAGCCGTGGCATGTCGGTCCAGGACTCCTTCACCGACACCATCACGGGATACCAGCTCGACGCCACCCACCTGATGGCCACGGCCAACGGCTTCCTGGAGAACTCCGACCCGTCCGACAAGCAGGAGTCCACCGGTGGCGACATCGCCGGCTGGGGCGGGGACATCATGACCTTCTGGGCGGACTGGCGGAACTCGGTGGACGAGTACGCCTCGCCGCTCACGTTCTGCCAGGCCAAGCTGGCCGTCCCCGGCACCGTCTCCAGCTTCGGCTACACAGACATGATCGAGGACGTCGACGGATACCTGCTGGCCAAGCACGTCGCCGGCGGCGGGAACATCGTCGGCTGGATGAGGGCGCACTACAACGACGGGGGTGGCCTGAACCGCTTCCGCAGCCACTTCGACCGGCGCTGGGCGAACGCCACCAACGCGCGCGCGTGCTGCTGGGACATCCTCGCCGGCCCCTCCGACGTCACCGTCAACGCGGCCCGGCTCGCGCTCATCACGGGCGCGGGCGTCGCCCTGCCGGCGGACTACGTCCTCGTGCCGGGCAATACGGAGAAGCTCGCCCAGTTCTGTCAGGGGTTCTCCGACCGTCAGCTCGCCCTCATCGGCCTGGAGAACAGCCTGGCCTCCAAGCACAAGGAGAACCTGGCCACCTACCGCAAGCAGGCCGCGCAGCGGGCGGCGGCCAGGTAGGACAGGAAGAACCGGCAGAGTCAGCCCATGGCCCTCATCCTCCTCCCGATCCTCCTCCCCCTCCTGGTCGGACTGTGGTTCTGGAGCCGTCCGCTGCTCTCGGGCACGTGGCGGCGCAGTCCCGCCTGGTTCACCTGGAGCGCGGTGCTCCTCCTGCTGGGAGTCGGTGTCACCTACCTCCTCGGTTCCCTCGCCGGGGCGTCGCTGGACCCGGAAGAGGCATGTCACAGAGCGGGGCAGACCTACGACCAGGCGTACCTCGACGCGAACTTCGAGAAATACACGCGGTGGTTCCCGCTGCACAACAAGTGCCACGCGGGGTACGACCTGGTCCCGGTCTGGGTGAACCCTGCCCTGGTCGTGCTCCCCGTCCTGGCGCTCCTCTGCCTGGCCTACGCCGTGCGCCTGGTCGTCATCCCACGCCGTACCAAGAAGAAGGGCACGTCATGAATGATCTGAGCAGACGCCGTGTGCTCGGCGCCGCCGGCAGCCTGGCCGGAGCCGCCGCCCTCGGTCTCCTGGAGATCGCCCCGGCAGCCGCCGCCCCGGTCCGGACGGACCAGGCGGCAACCACCTGGAGCGGCAGCCTCTCGGCCAATGGCTGGAAGATCCTCGGCGAGGCCGCGTCCCACACCATCGAGGGCAGCGGCCGGTCCGTACGCCTGGCGGGCGGCGACGCCGCGACGCTCCTGCTGCACGTCGCCCGCCGGTTCCACTACGAGATCGACCAGCTGCGCGAGAAGGACGTGACGGGTCACACCACGTCCCGCAGGGTCCGTCAGCCCCACGAGTCGAACTACTTGTCGGGCACGGCGATAGCGATCCGGCCGCACGCCTACCCGCTGGGTGTACGAGGAGGGCTGTACTCGCGGGAGCTGGTGGTGGTGCGGGACATCCTGGCCGAGTTGGACGGTGTCGTCGCCTGGGGCGGCGACTTCGTCTCGCCCCAGGAGTCGCACTTCGAGATCGCTCTCGGGCCGACCCACCCGAAGGTGCGGGGCGTGGCCCGCAAGCTCCGGGTCTGGAGGGACACTCCGGGCCTGGGAGCGGGGACGGTCGACGCGTTCGAGCCGGAACGCCTGGCGGACGTCAAAGCCTTCGGACGGCGGAGCGCCTCGTAGGGCCCGCACGGTCTCCGGCCCGGGCCCCGGCGTCCGGGCCGGAGATCCTGTCGCAGCGATCGGTGTCCATTCGTCCTCGGCCCGGTGCGGTCGTGCCGGAGTTCACTGCTCGGACGGCTCGGGCGAGCAGTCCTCGTGGGACCACGGCCATGTGGGTGGGTGACCGCCTCGACGGGCCGTGGAGTGGTGAGGACTTCGTGTCCGCCGGCGCCTTTCCCGCGTCTCGGGGAACCCCACCGCACGTTCCCGCACGGGTGGAGTCACGCTTCGTACCCCCGCCCCCTGGCCCCGGCATGGCGAACCGCGTGTGCACGGTGATCCCGACCTCGCGCTCCCCGAGTCCGGTGCCCGGCCGCGGGCCCGGGGAGAACGGCCGGGGTCCGGGATTCGACCAAGTGGGTACCGTCGTCCGAGGTGGGCGCTATTTTTGAGGCCGATCGTCCCGGTACCGGTGCCCGCTGTCACGGCACCGCGCACCCGGCGGTCCCGGTACCCGTCTTGCCCGAAAGGTCCTCGTGAAGCCCACCCTGGCCGACGAGGACACGCGGCTCGCGCTGGAGCGGTTCCTCGGGGATCCGGAGACGGGCATCTTCCGGGGGCCCTACCTGCGGATCAGGACGCCGTTCCATCCCGCCGCCGACGGGTGGCGGTCGGCGCTGGAGTGGCAGCCGTCGTTCACTCCGTGGCGGCACCAGGCGAAGGCCTGGGAGCGGCTGAGCACCTACAAGGGTGCGGCCGAGCCGACGCTCGTGACGACCGGCACCGGGTCCGGCAAGACCGAGTCGTCCCTGATCCCCGTCCTCGACCACTGCCGGCGGCAGAAGGCGCTGGGCCGGCGCGGGGTGAAGGCCGTGCTGCTGTACCCGATGAACGCGCTCGCCACCGACCGGGCCGGCCGCATCGGCGACTACCTCGCGCAGCCGGAACTGGCGCAGGTGACAGCCGGTCTCCACATCGGCGACAAGCCGGACACGGACTTCCGTCGGGTGATGACGCGGCGCGAGGAGATGCCTGATGCCGGCATCGACGTGAACCGGCCCCGGGCGGAGGGGGCCGGGACGACCCCACATCCTGAAGAAGCCGTTCGCGGCCCGGCGGGTCTTCCCGCCCCCCTCCCCACCGCAAGGTGGCCCACCGGGTGTCGTACTCGGGGCCCGCGCAGGTGACGGGCGGGCCGGGAACCGTGTCGGTTCGCGCCGGCCCGGGTGTGGAGCTGCGGGCCCGGATGTCGAGCCGGTCCGGCCGGGCCGGACGGGGACGTCACCCCCGTCCCCGGCCGGCCCTGGCGTGCCGGACGGCCGGACCGAGCAGCCGGTCCGACCGGCACGCCACGGGGCGCGTGCCCGACTGGGACGTCGGCAACCAGCTGACTCTGAGCGGACCCCGGCGCCGAGTCTGCCGCCCCCCGGCACCAGCGCGTCACGGTGTCGGTGGCGTCGTCCTGCAGTCGGGCACGCCGTCGAGCCACGCCGGTCCCTTGATGTAGATGTTGGTCACCCACGCCTTGTAGTCCGGCAGGTACGACCACACGTCGTTGGTGTAGCCCTCGGAGGTGACCGGTTCGGCGTGCTTCTGGCACTGGACGCGGATGGTGGTGGAGTACGGGAAGGCGTAGACGCGGGCGGCCCTGATGGAGGGTTCGGCCTTGGTCCACACGCCGGTGCCCCAGGTCTGGTGGATGTGGCCGGTGACCGGCCCGGTGTTGACGCGGACGGCGCCGAAGTAGTCGCCGTTCAGGCGGACGTCACTGACCATGAGCCTGGTGCCGGATTCCTTGGCCTCGACCATCTTGCCCGCGCCCAGGTAGATGGCGATGTGGTGCGGGTCCTGCGAGGTGCCCCAGGCGAGCAGGTCGCCCGGGAGCAGCGGGGCCAGGCCCTGGGCGGCGGTGAAGCGGTCGGCGGCGCGGTGCGTGTAGTACTGCTGGCTTGCGACACCGTTGAGGATGTCGGAGCCCGCTGCCCTGGCGTACGCGTGGCGGACCAGGCCCGAGCAGTCGAAGCCGAGCCGTTCGGGGTCGTGCTCGCTGTCCGGGTCGGTCGGGTCGACCTGGCCGTATGTGGCGCCCGGCTGGGGGCCGTGCCCGCCGCCCCACGTGTACCAGGTACCGGCCGCGACCTCGGCGCAGGCGGCGGCGATCGCGCGTTCGGCTGCCGCGGAGGCTCCGGGTGCGAGGACGCCGCACGCGTCGGCGGCCGCACGCTGCGCGGGCGCCGCGGTGTTCGCGGCGGCGGACACCGGCGCCCAGAAGAGGAAGGCCAGTAACGCGACCAGTGTGCGGATGAGACCGGTCCGGCGAACCATGCCAGGACCCCCGTTTCCTGTAGGTGGTGAAGGGAGTGGTCGCACAGCAGCCTGCTGGCCGTGCCTTGCACGTGTCGAGATCCAGGTGTCGCCTCCCGTCGATGGGCAACGGGAAACATCTGGGAAACGCCCTTTGAGCAGGTGGGTTGCCGTCACCCCCGGCCTTCGCAGGGCGCCCCGCCGGAGAGGGGGACGCCGGGCAGGAGCTTCGCGCGCGCGTCCGCACCGATGCTCGCGCTCAGCCGGCAGATCTCCGCCAGCTGAGCCCCGAGATCGAGATCCCACAGCCGTACGGTGCCGTCCGTGCCGGCGCTGGCCACCGTGCGCCCGTCGGGAGCGAAGGTCACGCTCCACACCGAGTCGGCGTGGCCCGTCAGCGTCGCCCACGGACGGCGCCCGGCGACGTCCCACAGGCGCACCGTACGGTCGTTGCCGCTGCTGGCGAGCGTGCGGCCGTCGGGAGCGAAGGCGATGCCCCGGGTGGAGCCGGTGTGACCGGTCAGGACGGCCTCGGAGCGGCGTTCGCGGACGTTCCACAGCCGTACGGTGCCGTCGTTGCCGCTGCTGGCCAGCGTCCGCCCGTCAGGGGTGAAGGTCACGCTCCGCACTGCGCCCGTGTGGCCGTTCAGCGTGCCGAGCGGGCGGTGTGAGGAGACGTCCCAGAGCCGCACGGTCAGGTCGTCGGCGGCGCTCGCCAGAACCCGGCCGTCGGGGCTGAAGGCGACGCCGTTGGCGAAGTCCCGGTGGCCGGGCAGCGTCGCCAGCGGTGCGCGCTTCGTCACATCCCACAGGCGCACCGTACGGTCGGCGCCGGCCGAGGCGAGACTGCGGCCGTCGGGGGCGAAGGCGAGGGAGTAGACCTGCCCGGTGTGGCCGGTCAGGGTCGCCAGCGGCCCATGTGCGGCCGCGTCCCACAGCCGGATCGTGCCGTCGGAGCCCGCCGATGCCAGGGTCCGTCCGTCGGGTGCGAAGGACACCGAGAAGACCGCCTCGGTGTGTCCCCGGAGCGTCGCCAGGAGCCGGCGCCCGCTCACCTCCCACAGGCGCACCATGTGGTCGGCGTCGGCGGTGGCCAGCAGTCTTCCGTCGGGGCTGTACCGGGCCTGCCAGACCTCCGTGAACGGACGGGCCGTCAGCACCGGGCCGCCGAGGTCCCACAGGACCACGGACTGGTCGAAACCGGCCGTGGCGAGCAGGGTGCCGTCGGAGGTCACGGCCGCCCCCATCACGTAGTCGGTGTGACCGGCGAGCACGGCGGTCCGCCGGCCGCTGCGGACGTCCCACAGCCTGGTCGTCCCGTCGCCGACCGCGCCGACGACCGTGGCGCCGTCGTGCGTGTACGCGACGGCGTTGATGTCGTCGCTGCTCCCGGCCAACGTCGCGCCGAGCCGACCGCCGCGCACGTCCCACAGCCGTACGGTCCGGTCGATGCCTCCGGAGGCCACCTTCCGGCCGTCCGGGGAGAACGCCGCGCCCAGCACTTCGTCGGTGTGCCCCTTGAGCACGGCGAGAGGCCGGGCCCGGTCGGTGTCCCACAGCCGCACGGTCCGGTCGGCTCCGGCGGAGACCAGGGTCCGGCCGTCGGGGGCGTGATCCAGGGCATTGACTGTCCCCTCGTGCCCGCTGAGGGAGGCGGTGACGCGGTGCGTGCGCGCGGTGTCCCACACCTGGATCGTCCCCTCCGCGGTCGCGACGGCGAGCCGGCGCCCACGGGGGTCGAAGGACAGCGCCCGGGCACCCTTCGTACTGTCGGCGAGCACGGCCTTCCTCCGGCGCTCGGCGATGTCCCAGAGACTCACGGGCCCGCGCGCCGATGTCGCCGCGAGGGTGCGGCCGTCGGGGCTGAAGGCGACCGAGCGGACCGGCCCGGACACGGCGAACGTGGCGGTCGTGCGGCGGTCCGACACCCGTCGCAGGGTCACCGTCCCGTCGGAACTGGCTGTCGCCAGGGACCGGTTGTCCGGCGCGAAGACCACCGCGTTGACCGGCCCCCGGTGACCGCCCAACCGGCCGGAGAAGGGCTGGGACTGCGTGCTCAGCAGCGCGCCGCGCGCCTCGGCGGTGGCGTGGGCCCGGTAGGCCTCCCCGGCCAGCAGCATCGACGCCTCCGGCTGGCCTCCGGCGAGGGACGCGGACCGCACGGCGAGTGCCTGGGAACGCGCGACGCGTTCCTGGTCGAGGGCGCTCTCGCGCTGCTGGTGGGCGAGGCCTCCGGCGGTCAGGGCGAGTCCCAGCAGGACGACGAGCGTGGCGAGCATCGACTGTTGCAGCCGGACCTGACGTACGGCCTGCCTCTCACGACCTTCCTGCTCGGCCAGGCTCGCTCTGAGGAACGCTTCCTCGCCGGGGCCGAGCCGGCTCCAGCCGTCCAGTTCGTCGGCCCAGGAGCGCACGGTGTTCAGCCGGGTGCCGCGGTACAGCGCGGACGGATCACGGCCTTCGCGCTCCCATTCGGCAGCGGCGTGCGCGAGTTGCTGGTGCAGCAGCAGCCCGGTGCGGTCGGCGTGGATCCAGTCCCGCAGCCGCGGCCAGGCGTGCAGCAGGGCCTCATGGGTGATCTCGACGGTGTCGCTGTCCATGGTGACGAGCCGGGCCCGTACGAAGGCGTCGAGCGCGGCGGCCGCGCCGTCCGCGTCGGCGAACTGCTCCATCAGGGCGGCCCCGCTCATCCGGCGGCGGGTCGCCCCGCCGCCGTCCGCGACGTACACCAGGCGGGACAGGACGCGGCGGATCGTCTTCTGCTCGGCCGGATACAGCCGGGCGAAGACGTTCTCGGCAGTCCGCGCGATCGCGCCCTGGATCCCGCCGGCCCGCTCGTACCCGGCGACGGTCAGCGCGGCCCCCTCGCGCCGCTGCCAGGTGGCCAGCAGGGCGTGGGAGACGAGGGGAAGTACGCCGGAGGGGGTCACGTCGGCTCCGGAACCGGCGTCCTTCCCGCTGCCCCGCAGCGTGCTGACCGGCTCGTCGCGCAGCCCCGCGTCGCGCAGGAGCAGGGGCACCAGGCCCGGTTGGAGAGTCAGTCCGGCGAGTTCCGCCGGTCGGGTGATGGACTCCCGCAGCTCCACCACGGACATGGGCGGCAGCACGAACAGTCCGTCGGTGAGGACCGGGGCCAGTTCGGGAAGGTCCAGACAGTTGCCGGTGAAATCGGCCCGGACGCCGAGCACCACGACGGCGGGGCCGTGTGCGCTCTCCTCCGGCCGGGAGGTCGCCAGCGCACAGAGCACCCGGACGAAGGTGCGCCGCTCGTCCTCGTTCGCGCAGAGGGTGAAAAGCTCCTCGAACTGGTCGACGATCAGCACCGGTCGGCAGGGCGGGGGCCGGCGTCCCCCGGGCGGCGCCGGCGGATCGTCCACCCTCGCGCGTACGGCGTCCAGCACCGCGTCGGGTTCCTCGCGCACCTCCTCGACGGTGACGGCGAGGTCCCCGCCCACCGCTTTCGCGGTGCGTTCCAGGAGCTCGTCCAGGGGCCGTGAGGTGGGGGTGAACGTCACCACCGGCCACCGGTCGGCGCCCGGCATCGGGAAGTCGCCGCGCCGCAGGGCGGGCACCAGTCCGGCGTTGAGCAGGGACGACTTGCCCGCGCCCGAGGGGGCGACGAGCATCAGAGGGCCGCTTCCCACCCGTTCGAAGACCCGTTCCACCAGTGCGGCCGTCGCGCGCTCCCGGCCGAAGAACCAGTCCGCGTCCTGCGGGGTGAACGCCGACAGGCCGCGGTACGGACACACCCCGTCGGACTGCCGCCCGGAAGCGGCGGCCTCGCCGCCGCCCCCGCTGTCGGCGGGCGGTCTCTCCTGTACGAGCCTGAGCAACTCCCCTTCAGCGCCCAGTACTTGGTCACAGAGGCGGGCGACGTCGACGGTCGCCCGCTTCGTGCCGGTCTCGATCTTGCTGAGGTAGCCCTTGCTGTAATGCGTCTGCCGTGCCAGGTCGGTCAGCGACAGGCCGCGTGCCTGTCTGAGGCGTCTCAGTTGTGCGGGAAAGGAGGGCGTGGTCGGCGCATTCCGATCCCGCCCGTTCCGGTGGTCGGCTTCATGCCCGTGCTGCGGATCTCCCACGGAGTCCCCCATGCGGTGCGGCCGTGAGACGGCGGACGCCCAGGTTACTGCTGGAGTGGTAAGCGCAGCCGAACCTTTCCTCCGTTTGGCGCACACACGAACGTCCGGAACCATGGCGCGGTTCCGGACGTTCGTTTCCCGTCGCACGCCCGCACGGGCGGGCGGGTCAGGACAGGAAGGCCCCGCAGGCGCTGCGGGCCACCCACCGGTGCGAGGAGATGGTGTCGTTCGCGTTGACACCGTTGGTGAACCGGTTGTCGGTCAGGTTGTCGGCGTAGAGCTCGCCCGGCGCGAGGCAGGCGTGGCCGCCGCCGAAGCCGGAGTTCTCGTAGAACGCGACGTGGTCGAGGCCACCGGTGAAGCCGCGGTTCATGACGGACGTCGCCCTGTCCTGCGAGCCGACCCACCAGTCGCTGTTGCCCGCGGTGCGGATCAGTTCGGCGCCCGAGCAGTCCAGGTTCTCCCAGGCGTACATGGTGCCGTTGCGCGGCCCCCACTTGCTGTCGCAGCCCGGTCCGGCGACGGTGTTCCCGGCCGCCTGCGAGGCCGTGGCGGGTACGACGACGCCCAGGGCGGTGAGCCCGAGGACTGCCATCGTGACGGTGAACTTGCGCATGCTGTTTCCCCTCGTTTTCCTCTGGCGATGTGGTGCGTCGGTGGTGCGTCGGTGGTGGTGCGGCGGGCCGGTCGCCCGGCGTGCCCTCACCGGGGGCGATGTCCGCCCGGGAGCGGGGAGCGGTCAGCCTCGCTCCGGAACGATGCGCACCGCCCGGTCGTAGGCCCGCCGACCGAGGTGCCGGTAGGTGTCGATGTCCCTGCCGAACCGGTCGCGCAGGCGGTCCAGGTAATACGTCTCCCGCGCCGTGGCCACGGCGCGCAGGGAGGTCTCGCGGGCACAGGTCGCGTCGGCGACGGCGGTCTTCCGCTCGGCGGTGAACGCCTCGTCGGCGCGGGCCGTACCCGGCCGGCCGGCGTTGACCCGGACGGCTTCGCGGGCCGCCCGGGGGTCCTCGTAGGGCCGGCCTGCCCTCTTCATGCATCGGGACCAGGCCCGTACCGCCGCGGTCAGGTGACGGTCTTTCATCAGCTCCTTGCCGTACAGGGCGTTGAGGCCGGTGGCGATCTTGTCGGTGCGGTACCACTCGGCCGGGTCGCCGTAGAGTGTGCGCTCGGCCTCCTCCGTGCAGCCGCCGATGCGTTTGCGCATCTCCCCGCCGCCCGGCAGCGGTGCCGTGAGCATGCGGGCGCTGTCGCCGCCGTCGAGCGCGGTGTCGAAGGCGGTGCGCCGGGACGGGGAGAGGTTCTGGCGGTAGGTTCCGTTGGGGTTGCGTTCGCGGACGCGCAGGCTCTTCGCTTCGATCCGGCCGCCGTACCCGTACGCACGGGCCCAGGCCACGTCGTCCTGCACGTAGCGCACCGGGCGGCTCTCCTGGAGCGTCAGGCCACGGTCCTCCCAGTAGGTGAAGCCCTGGCGGTTCATGCACTGCTTGGTCAGACGTTGCTGCGCGTCGGCGACGCGCAGTTCCTGTTGCCAGGTCAGTGCCCGGGGACGCGGACGCGGATCCTGTCGTGCCTGGCCGTCGCCGCCGTCGGCGCATCCGGTCGTGACGGCCGCCACGGCCGCCACGGCCGCGCACAAGGACACGAGTGCACGTCTCATGGACCCAATCCCCCTTCGCTGCCGCTTGCCGACGGACCCAGAGTCGCCCCGCTGCCGGCAGAGGTCGACGGGTTTCCCGTTGCCCGCCGGGCGGTCGACCGGGAAACAAGGCGTGAGCAGGAAAAACGCGGGGGCGGAGGCAACGCGGTGGGGACGGTCGGAAGCGGTACGGGTGTGGAGCGGCCCCTCACCCCGTCCACGCAGACGCACCAGTGGTGCAAGACGAGCGACGGTCCTCGCCGCGCGGCGGGAAATGGAGTCGTGGCGCAGGCTCGCACTCGAGCCCTCGGCTCTGCGCAGCGCGGACCGTCGCATGGACCCGCAGAGCGTGGACCCGCAGAGCATGGATGTCGACGGCTCACGCCTGCCCGCCGCCCTCTACCGGGTCGCGCACCCCCTGCCCGGGGCCGATCCCGACCAGGTGTACGCGTGCGCGGCCGGTCGGCTGTCGGATCTCACCGGGTCCAGGTCCTCTCGAGGAACTCTCACAGATGGTCATTCATGAGAATCATGATGCGCGAAGGCAGTCACGTACGGCTACAGGCGGTTGAGAGCAGGATGCGAGCGTCGCGCCGTCCAACCGTCAGAGCCATTTGTTGCGGCGCAGGGCGCGGTGGATGACGGCGATGGCGATGGCTATGACGGCGAGGACTGCCGGGTAGCCGTACGGGGATTTGAGTTCGGGCATGTACTCGAAGTTCATGCCGTAGACGCCGACGACCATGGTGGGGACGGCGATGAGGGCGGCCCAGGCGCTGATGCGGCGCATGTCGGCGTTCTGCTGGACACCGAGCTGGGCGATGCTGGCGCTGAGCATGCCGGTGACGAGTTCGTCGAAGGCCAGGATCTGCTCGCTGGCCCGCTGGTGATGGTCGGCCACGTCCCGGAAGTACGTCGACACTGTCGACGGGACCTGCGGGATCGATCCCTCACTCAGGCGCTGCAAGGCGGGGGCGAGCGGCATGACGGCGCGCTTGAATTCGAGGAGTTCCCGTTTGAGCTGGTAGATCCGTGCGGCATCGACCGGAGTATCGGGGGAGAAGACCTCGGCCTCCAGGCTGTCGACGTCGTCGGCGAAGGCGTCGGCGACCTCGACGTAGCGGTCGACCACCATGTCCGCGACCGCGTGCAGGACGGCGGCAGGGCCGCAGTCCAGATGCTGGGGGTCGTCCTGGAGCTGGCGGCGTATGTCGTCGAGCGGCGGGGCGCTGCCGTGGCGGACGGTGATGGCGTAGCCGGGACCGGCGAAGACCATGATCTCGCCGGTGTCGACGATCTCGCTGGTCGCGGTGACCTTCTCGTGGTCGACGTAGACGATCGTCTTCAGGACCAGGAACAGCATGTCGCCGTAGCGTTCCAGCTTGGGCCGCTGATGGGCGTGGACGGCGTCCTCGACAGCCAAGGGGTGCAGGCCGAAGGCGTCGGCGACTTCCTGGAACTGTTCCGCGGCGGGCTCGTACAGGCCGATCCACGCGAACCGGCCCACCTCCGGGCCGATCCGCTTCGTGATCGTGTTCAGGCTCACCTGACCGGGGATGCGGCGCCCGTCCTCGTACAGGGCGCAGTCCACCACCGCCGAGGGCAGACCCCCGCTTTCCTTGCCGCCCTGCTGAGCCACCATGTGCTGCCTCTGTTCCTTGTCCCTCGTCCGACGTGTAGGGGCAACCTACCCGCGACCACCGGACGGCCACCCGCAGGCCCTGGAACCGCCAGACATCGACACCGGGGAGTCCCGGCGCGTGCCGTGATGGGGTCCGGAGCGTTCTCGTGGCGGGTATGCCCTGTTCGATGGCCCGGTTCCGCCCGTACCGAAGGGCAGGTGAGATCCACGATGTGTGGTGAACCTCCCAGTCGTGCGCCGCGGGACGCTGTCATACCCGGCCCGTGGCCGGACCCGCAGGCGGCGTCCGCGGCGTGCCCTCGTGCATCCCTACGCCTCCTCTTTCCTGCCTGCGGAAGGACTCCGCCGTGTCCGAGCGTCGTCCGCGTGCCCTGCGCGCGTTCACCGAGCCCGCCGAGCGCCCCGCCGCCCCGAGCCCCACCCCTGCCGAGCGGTCCGGGTCGGCGGGCTACGCGAGGGCTGCTGCGAGCGCGGAGCGGGGTGCGCGGCCCAGTAGTCGGCGCAGGTCACCGCCGGTACGGGACATGAACCCGGCCGCGATGGCGGAGTAGGTGCCCACCAGCATCGGTACCTGGAACGGCTCGGCGCCGGCAGCGGCCGTACGGGTGCGGGCCTGGGCGAGGGTCTCCGGTGCGTAGGTGACGTGCGGACCGTGCGCGTCGGCCAGGTCGGCGCCGCCGATGGCCCGCTCACCGACGAGTTCGTAGGTCCGGCCCGCGTGAGCGGGCGCCTCCACCGCCACATGTGTGGCGGCGTCGGCCAGGTCCGCCCGTGCGACGGCGGCCAGTCGGCCCTCGCCGAGCGGGGCGGTGATCCGCCCGTCGGCCGACGGCGACGCGAGCCCGCCCAGCAACTCCGCGTACAGGCCGTTGCGCAGGATCGTCCAGTCCATGGCGCTGCCCCGGAGCCGGCGCTCGGTCCAACGGTGCGGCAGCGCGTAGGGGAGATGATCGCCGTCGGCGGTCAGGCTCGTATAGACGACGTGCCCCACGCCTGCCTTCTCCGCGGCGTCGACGGCGGCGCCGTGCCGGGCCATGACGGTGTCGTCCTCGCCGTAGCCCGCGGAGATCAGCAGCAGTACATCCACACCCTCGAAGCCCTCGGCGAGGGTGGCGGGCTCGTCGAAGTCGATGCGGCGAACCGGCAGCGGGGTCTTGGGCTGTTGGGGGTCTCGTGTTCCCAGGACGGTGTCGTCGCGGGCGGCCAGCCGCTCGGCGATCAGCGTGCCCAGGGCGCCGGTGGCGCCAGTAACCAGGATCATCAGGGTCTTCCCGTTCCGGTAGGTTCTCTTCGGTAACCGGGATCATCCTGCGGTTCTGCGCCGGGGAACGTAAGGAGGCACTTCCATGTCAGTGGGGCACACCGGGGTAACCACCGAGCCCGTCGTCAGTTGCGGCGATGAGCACGAGGACTGCGGGATCCGCGAGGTGCTCGACCGGATCGGCGACAAATGGTCGGTCCTGGTCGTCGTCGAACTGGCCCAGGGCATCCGCCGTTTCCGGCAGTTGCAGCGCGCCGTACCCGGTATCTCACAGCGGATGCTCACGCTCACCGTGCGCCGGTTGGAACGCGACGGCCTGGTCACCCGGACCGTGCACCCCACGGTGCCCCCGCAGGTCGAGTACGAACTCACGGCGATGGGCCACAGCCTCACCCATCTGGTCAAGGCCCTCACGGACTGGTCGGCAGAACACCGCGACGCCATCGCGCAAGCGCGCCGGGAGTGGGATGCCGAGCATCCCGACTCCGGAATCCGGTGAGCAAGCGGGCTCCGGCACCCTGCCGGCCACGACCGGGACGGCTTGATCAACCCCTCCACGAACTCCTGCGGGGCAGCACTGGCCAGTTCTGCGGTGCCAGGGTGCGCAGGACGCAGAACTCGTTGCCCTCGGGGTCTGCCATGACCACCCGGCCCCGGCCCGGCCCCTGGCCCACATCCGTCCTGACGGCGCCGAGACCGAGCAGTCTGGTCACCTCGTCCTCGGTGCTGCCGTCGACCGGGCTGACGTCGAGGTGAAGCCGGTTCTTCACGGTCCTGCCCTCGGGCACCCGGACGAACAGCAGGGTGGGCGGCGTCTGGCGGGCCCGGACCTCCTCGACGGCCGGCACCCAGGAGCCGATCTCGACCTTGTTCTCGCTCCGGTCGATCACCTCGAAGCCCAGAACCTCGCACCAGAAGGCCGCGAGTCCCTCCGGATCGTGGCAGTCAACGACCAACTCGGTGAACCTGCTTGTCATGACTCCCCCAGAGAGTGCGACCACCGGGACACAGCTCACACCTCCGCGACGAATCCCACGAAGCGCGACCACACCCCGGTCCACCCCTCTCCCTTGACGGCGGGTGGGGGGCGGTACGGCAAGGACGTTCCGCCCCCGTGTGCCGGCGTGCACCACGCACCGTACCGGCTTCGTGCCTCACCTCGGCGGGAAGGACTTCGCGGGGAGCGGGTGTCCCCGCATCGAGGCCGGGGGTCGGCCCGGCGGTGCTCCAAGTGGTGAGAGCGGCCGCCGTGGGCCGACCGGCATCGGCTTCGCGGTATCGGCGGTATCGGCGGTTTCAGCGGACCGCGTGCCAGGCCGCCTCGTCGAAGTCGGCGGGCAGGCCACCTCCGGTGAGGTCCCAGGCCCACATGCCGACGAACGCGCCGGTGAAGCCGAGGGCCCTGATCCGCCCGTCCTCGAATTCCTCGGCGTGCTCGTCGGACAGGACGGTGGCATCGAGGGGCGGACCGACCGGGCGCCACCCGCCGTCGGTGGCGTAGCGGAAACGCAGGACCGGCCCTTGGAGATCAAGGCCGAGACGCAGGCGGTGGATCCCGTCGGGAGATATCCCGTCGGCCTCGTTCACACTCAGCACACCGCGGTCGCTGCCTGCCACGCGCAGGACCGTCCGCCCCTCGTCGTCCGCCGTGACGTGCAGGAAATACCAGTTGCGCGTGTTGTAGTACGCGGTGATACCGGCCAGGTGCTGGAAGGACCGCGGCCTGTACTCCATCGTCGCCTCGAAGGCACCGTCCGCGGACGTCACCCGGCGGCCCACCAGGCTGGGGCCGATCAGGCTCTGCGGCGAGCGGCCGCCGTGCAACCGCAGATGGGACGGGCGGGCGGTGAGAGAAATCCAGTCGGACGTCGCCGGACGCCGCAGCGTGGACCACTGCGGCCCGAGTACCGGCCGGTCGAAGCCGTCGGCCTCGCCCGCCTCGGTCCGCGTCACCTCACTGTCGGCATCACCGTCGGCGTCACCGTCACCGGCGACCAGGTCGGGGGCGGGGACTTCCAGGGCGGGCAGACCGGTGGGGACGCGCGGCCATCCGTCGCCGGTCCAGGTGACGGGTGCCAGCGCGGTCTCGCGGCCGAGCACGCACGGACCCCGGCGGCCCTCGGGCCGGGCGACGAGATAGGCCAGGTACCACTGGCCCTTCGCGGTCTCGACAAGACTGCCGTGTCCGGCCTTCTGCAGAGCCAGGTCCGGGTGGCGGCGGGCCGTGATCAGCGCCCCGTGCGGGTCGCGTTCGAAAGGACCGGTCAGGGTGCGGGAGCGAGCGACGGTGACCTGGTGGTCGTAGCCCGTGCCCCCGTCCGCGGTCAGCAGGTAGTACCAGCCGGCGTGCCGGCAGAGGTTGGGTCCCTCGATCCAGCCGGCCTGCGGCGGCAGCACGATCCGCACCGGGTCCCCGACCGGACGGCGTGCGGACCGGTCGTACCGGGTCGCCTCCAAGCCTGCCGAGCCACCGTGCCCCGGCCGCCAGTCGTGGACCAGGTTCAGCAGCCAGCTGTCGGGCCCGTCGTGGAAGAGGGACGCGTCGAAGCCCCGCGCGTGCAGCGGCACGGGGTCGGACCAGGGGCCATGGATCGACGGGGCCGTGGTGAGGTGGTTGGGACTGTCGGTGAAGCCTCCCGCATAGGTGGAGACATTGCTGTAGACCAGGTGGAACAGGCCGTCCGCATAGGTGAGGTTCGGCGCCCACACCCCGCCGGAATCCGGGCAGCCGGTGAGATCGAGGAGGCGTGCGGTGTCCAGGACACCACCCAACGGCCGCCAGTTCACCAGGTCGCGGGAGTGGTGCAGCCGCACTCCGGGGTGCCATTCGAATGTCGAAGTCGCCAGATAGAAGTCGTCGCCCACGCGCAGCACGGACGGGTCGGGGTGCGAACCCGGCAGGACCGGATTCCGGATGATCTGGGTGGCTGGCTGCCGCATGCGCCTCGTGCACCTTTCAAGCCCTGGACGGCCTCATCTGTGAAGGCCGTTGATCGCCGAGGACCGTAATGTCGAACATGCTTGCGTGCAAACGGTGCTGTGCGGGCACGGCGACCACGTGGAGGACGTGATCTGGTCCGCCGACGACGCGCGTGGCCACGGCGTCCGGCGACTGGACGGCCGCCGTGCGGGACGCGACGACCGGGCGCCGTATCGACGTCCTCAAGGGGCACGGGGGACGGGTCCGCGCCCAGCGGGTGGACGCCGGTGAGCGCCGCGCGCGAGGGCGGCCCCCGTGCGCGCAGCGGTGACGCCCGTGAACACCGGGAGGGCCTGCGGTGCGGCTCACCGCGCCCTCATGGTCCCAGAGCGCGGTGTACGGCGGTGGCGAGGCTGTCGCGGTGGCGTTGGTGGCCGGCGTCCGGGTCGTCCGTCGCCCCCGTGTACGTGAGACTGGCCGGCGACCAGGTCATGGCCAGGGAGATGACCAGGGAGCGCACGTCCTGCGCCGGCAGGTCGCGCGTCACGTGTCCCGCCTCCTGCGCCCGGGGCGATCGCCCGGCTCCTCGGCTCCTCGCCCTGGGCGCCGAAGAGGTGGCCGGCTGCGGCTTCGAGTCGCAGAAGGCGCCCGGTACGGACGAGATCAACAGGGGTGTCGTCAAGGCGGCCAAGGAGGCGGTGGCGGCCCTGGAGGACGGGCTGGGCGGGGTGGGACGGGCGGGGTGGGACGGGCCACTTTCAAGGCGCTCCGGGCGGGCCGTCCGTCCCGGCCCGGAGTCCGGATCGCGGTGGCCGGCGCCCAACGCCCGGCATCCCGCGGGCGCGCTTCTCGGCCTCCGGCACCGACCCGGAATTCATGATTCCGTGACACCTGTCACACCACGTCCGCGATCTACGCAGGTCGCTTAGTAGAACCCGCTCTGACGACATAAGGGATTTGTCCGGCTTGCCATGGGCGTGGGGCGGGCCGAGGTGGGCGGCGATCCGGTGGGGAACCGAGAGCCGCGGTTCTTTCGCCGGACGGGGGCTTCTGACGAGGCAGCAGACATCCCGAGAGGGCCGGCGCGAGCGGGTCGGCACGCTCTTCCGCCCGCCGCAAGACCCTCGCAGACCTACGAAGCGCGGTAGTGCGACGGCCTTTGCGCCCGACGCCGGGCCGTCCCAAGAATGACGACCTCCGGACAGCAGCAGGTGAGGTCACGCATGGGAAAGCATCGTCATCAGAAGCGGTACCGGCGGACGGTCGTCACGGCAGTCGCCATGAGCGCCATAGGCATACCCTCGGTCGCCATGGCCTGTGCCGACTGGCCCGGCAGCGGGCAACAGCAGCACCAGGACACCGCCGCCCCGGTCGCGGCCGAGAACAGGTGGGGCGACGCCGACCGGTACCGCCCGTGGAGCAGCCGGCAGCACGGCGAGCCCACGACGGCGCCGTCGGGCACACCGACCGTCACCGCGAGCCCTTGGAAGGCCGGCGCACCGAAGCACGGCAGCGCCAAGCCGTCGCACAAGCCGAAGAAGACGGCTCCCGAGACCTCCGCCTCCAGGCCCATCAGCACGGCCCCGACGCCCACCACCGAGCCCACCACCGCGGCCCCGAAGCCCACCACCGCGGTCCCGAAGCCCACCACCGCGGTCCCTGAGCCCTCTACCAAGCCCTCTACGACAGCGCCGAAGCCCACCACGGCCGCCCCCGAGCCCGCCGCCCCCAGCGCTTCGAGCCCCGCGGCGACGAGTGACGCCGGGGCCTCCGGAGCCGTCGCCAAGGTCGTGGAACTCGTCAACGCCGAGCGCGGAAAGGTCGGTTGCTCCCCGGTGAAGGTGAACACCACCCTGACCGAGGCCGCGCAGAACCACAGCGATGACATGGCGGCGAGCGGCAACATGTCCCACACCGGCTCGGACGGATCCTCGCCCGCCGACCGCATCACCCGGGCCGGCTACAGCTGGAGCACCTACGGCGAGAACGTCGCCTACGGCTACTCCACTCCCGAGCAGGTGATGGCCGGCTGGATGGCCAGCCCCGGCCACAAGGAGAACATCCTCAACTGCGCGTTCGAGGAGATCGGTGTCGGTCTCGCGCAGCCCGGTGACTACTGGACCCAGAACTTCGGCACGGCCCGGTAGCCGCCGTACGCTCGCGCGCGTCGGCGGCCTGCCGTCGGCGCGCCGTACACGACGGGCGACGCCGGCCGGCCCCACCCCGTCCAGTCGTAGTCCGCAGGCGGCTTCAGGAAGGGGACCGGCCCGTCCTCTCGCATGATGCGACCCCTCACCGGCGAGCCCGCCTTCCGGCTGCTTCCCGAGGATCTCCGACAAGTGCCGGGGTGACCCGCCCGAGCAGCAGTTCCTCGGGCCGCCCCTGTGCCGGCAGCGAGTGTGGGCGAGCACCGCGTCCGCCGACTGTCGAGGGGAGCCACCGTCAGCCAGGGTCCTGCCCTGCCCTGCATGCGCCGTGTGACGTTCCTTGGTCGCGCCCGAGACCGGTGAGGCGCCGTCCGTCGGGCACCCCGACCGGTCCCCCGACGGCCGGCGCATCGTCCACGTCACCGGTGACGGCCCGAGTGTCGTCGACGCCGCCGACGGACGGAAGCGCCAGGTCCTCACCAGCCCGCCCGTGATCCCCACCGACCGGCTGAGCGAGTAACCGACGCGTCGGCCGCGGCCCCGGGAAACGGCCTCGGTCGCGGCCGTTCGCCCCGGGCCGTTTGCCAGAACACTCACTGGACGAGCGCAGCCGTAATGACCCCGTGCCGATGGTGAGGCCGGTGCACTCGTGGTGAGTTCCGGTGAGGCCGAACTCACGGCGCTGACACGGAATCCCGGCGAGTCGGAGCGAGCCCAGTGGTTGAGCACGGCCCTTGCTGTGCTCAACCACTGGGCTCGACGCGGAGTTCCGCCGCGTCCTGGAGAGCTGGTGGCGGCAGGCGCGGTCGGTGCGTACGGGTGAGGGTGCGGTGACGAACCGGGTCAGTGGGGCGCGCAGTACGGCCCTCTCGTCCTGGGCGGGGACTTCTCCGGTCCCACCATCACCGCCCACGGCCCGGCCGGGCCCGGTGCGGTGCCCGCTGACACCCACGGACCGACGCGCCCTGCCCCGGACGGGGCGGCGCCTTCCGCCACGGGTGGCTCGCACGGGGACCGAATCGGCGTCGCCGACGGGAATCGGCTCACGTCCTCCCGGCGAGGCGACGCTGCAGTTCGGCGTGGCGGAGCTGGTACGTCGCGCCGACCTGTCGAAGCACTCCCCGCCGGTGTGCGTCCGCGAGGAATGGCATCAGTCGCCATGGCACCTGGCCGCGTAGGGCGAGCCATCCTCGGGCGAGCGTGAACGATCCGTACCTGGCCTGGAGGAAACCCCAGGCCAGGCCGGTGGCCAGCCCGTCGGCCACCCCGGCCAGGGCTCCCCGCCACGGCCCCAGGAGCGATCCGATGACGAAGGAGGCGGCGATGCCGATGGCGAGGCCGCCCGCCATGGCGGTGGTCCAGAACGTGGCGCGGTCCTGGGCCAGTACGGTCCGCGGGTCCGCCGCGGCCGTCGCCTCGGCCGGCTTGGCCTCCAGTCCTGCCCCGAAGGAACCGCCGACGGCACCCACCACGCCCGACAGCAGCCCGTTGAGCAGGCCGGCCTGCAGGGTGACGGCGATCCCGAGGGCGAGACCGCCTCCCAGACCGGTGAGGATGCCGAGCGGTGACCAGCGGAGTCCTCGCGCCGGAAGACGGCTGTGGCCCAGGGTGACTACGCAGGCTGCGGCGACGGCGAACCCGACACTGTTGACCAACGGCGCCGAGTCCCCCATTTCAGGTTCTCCGACGAACGCCCCGACGAAGGACGCCGCGACACCTCCCGCCAGTCCGGCCCGGAAACCGCCGAGGAATCCGGGCACCAGGCCCAGTGCGAGCCCGCTGACGAGGTACCCCGCCGGACTTTCGATCCCGAGCACGGCGCGCATGCCGAGCCCGAACGCGGACCCGAGGAGGCTGCCGATCAGACCTCCTGCCAGCCCGCGGTTGAAACTCCGGTTGGGCGGACTCCACCGGCGGCCCGTCAGCGCCACGGCGACACCGACGATCATGCCGACCCCGAGCCAGGCGCCGAACGGCATCACCACACCGGCCGGCACCGCCACGAGTCCCGCGGCGGCTCCTGCCAGAATCCTCGGCGCCGCGTCGGGGAGATCCCACCATCTGAGGTCGGTGGTGCCCTGCTGACGGTGTTCCAGGTCACGGGCGAGGCAGGTCAGGAAGTGGGCCGCCTCCTCGCGCGTCCAGCTGGGCTTTGATCGTGAAGGCCGGGCCGTCCGGGCCGGAGGCGGGCTCCGGTGCCGCGCGTAGGAGGCGGGGATGAAGGAATCCAGCAGATGCGCCCGGATCGCGGCGGGTGTGGGGAATTGCGAGCGGTCCAGGAGTTCGACCGGATGGCCGACAGGGGCGTGGTGTTCGTCCGGCGCGGGGCCCCGTTCGGGGTCCTGTGCGGGGACGTACGCGGAGTCCTGTGCTGGATCCGACGGGCGGCCGTCCGGTCCGGAGCCGTACCCGGTGCCCTCCACCGCGTCCGGCGAGGGGTTGTAGGCGACGCGGGCCAAGTACGCCATCAGCGGCGTCGTGAGCAACTGGCCCAGGGGATGGGGGTCGTGCCCGGCGGCCAGCGCAGCGAACACCTTTTGCCAGCGGCCTCCGTTGGCCGGTCCGCCGGCGGAGTCCCGAAGGTACGACGCGACGGTGTCCAGGTCCAGCGGCTCGACCTCGACGCCCGCCGCGCCGATCACCCGCGCCTCGGGCCCGCTGCGGGGCCGGACGGTGGCGGCGAAGGGGGCACTGCGTGAGCTGAGGACCATTCCGAGGCCCGGGTGGAGGCTGAGGGTGTCGTTGATCCGGGCGATCGCACGACGGCGGACGCCGTCGGGGATCTCGTCCAGGCCATCCAGCACCAGCATGATCCAGCCTGCGTCCAGGAGTTCCCTTCCCCTGCCGGCTCCCGTACGGCCGGGATCGCCGAGCCACGGATAGTCAATGCCCAGCCGCTGTTCCAGCCACAGGTCCAGTTCCTCCCGGTCCGGGTCCCACGAGGCGAGTGGTACGAGCACGGGCACAGGGTCCCCGGGGCGGCGGCGCACGAGCAGATCCAGCACCAGCCGCACCAGCAGCACGGTCTTGCCGGAACCCGGTTCCCCGAGCACGACCAGGCGACCCGTGGGCACCCGGGCCAGCACCCCCAGCAGCTCGCCGCCGCCCCCGGACAGCGCTTCCGGCCCGGACGCCCAGCCGGACGGCGAGGCCGACGCCCAGCCGATTCCGGTCGTGGCCAGCCGGACCAGCGAACGCCAGGGCTCCATGAGCTCAGGAGCGGCGGGCCGCCACCGGACCGGAAGCGGATACGGATCGTTCAGGCGGCGCAGCGCCGCCTCCTCCCTCCACTGGCGTGTGACGGCGGACGCGAGGTCGTCCGCGGCCCGGGCCAGGTCCGCCTCCCCGGCCGCCCCGGACGGCGGACCGGCGGGAGGGTTGATGGTGACGGGACCGAGGAAGTCCCGCCCCAGGACGACGGGCCCGCCGACCCCCGAGAACTCGTTGTGGGTGTCCCCGTCCCCCGTTCGCTCCTCCCCCTGCGCATCCCGTTCCACGAGCGCCCCCTTTGCCCGAAAGCCCCTGCCGCTCCACGCACCCGCCCGCTGCCCGCCGACCACCGCGCACACGGCCGAAGAGTACGGATCAGGTTACCCAGCCACTCCCAACCCCATGGAACCAACGCACACTTGGCAACCACCCGGGCTCCGTCGGACCGTACGGCCCCGGTGCTGACGGGCTCTCGTACCTCCGGCCCGGCCGCACCCCCGCGGGCAGGGACTCCGGCTGAGTGCCGGCTGCCACGGAGCGTGCCGTGCCGGCCTTGCACGGGGGACCTACTCCGGCAGGTGTGCCTCCGGCGCGTCCGGGCGGTGGTCGGGAAAAGCCGACCCGGCCGCCGCCTCGTGGTGCAGCCGCAGGAACTCCAGGTGCCGCTCGTACTGGTCGAGGCTGTCGGCGATGAGCTGTTCCTTGGTGTAGCCCATCACGTCGTAACCCTGGTTCCCCTCGGCGAGCTGGACCTCGAAGCGTACGTAGGTGTCGTGGGTGCTGACCGACTTGGTGGCGAACGCGGGCGTCGGCAACTCCACGGGCCAGATCCGGTAGACGAACTCGTCGCTCGGGCCGCTCGGTACCCTGAGGCCGACGTGCGCGATGCCGTTGTCCTCGTCGACCCCTTCCAGGAGTTCCGCCTCCGCCCCTTGTTCCCGCAGTTCCTGGACGACCTCCTGGAAGGCGGGGCGGCCCACCTCGTCGACGAACCTGGTGGCCGTCCGCCGGCCGGGGAACGCCATCACCCGCGCCAGCCGGTGCCGCCAGTTCCGGGCCCCCGGCGGGCCCTGCAGCGTGGTGCGCCCGGAGAGCGACGCCGGCAGCGTGGCGGTCAGCGCCTCCGCCCGCATCCGTTCGGTGCGCAGCGCCAGATAGAGCCCCGCCATGATCAGGAACATGACGAAGGAGAAGGGCAGCCCCATGACGATGGTGGCGTCGGTGAGCGCCTGCACACCGCCCACGAGGAGCATGGCGAGGGTGAGCAGCCCTGTCGTCACCGCCCAGAAGATGCGCAGCCACGGGGCCGCGTCGGTCACCGGGGTGGGAAGATCCGCGCTGAGGTTGCCCATGACCAGGGCCCCGGAGTCCGCGGAGGTGACGTACAGCAGCAGCCCGACGAACGTGGCGAGTCCGACGCTGAACAGGGCGCCCGGGTACTGCTCCAGCAGGCCGTAGAAGCCCTGCTCGGGGGCGTTCATGGCCGTTTCGCCGAACGCGGTGTTCCCGTCGCGCACCACGAACAGGGCGCTGTTGCCGAAGACCGCCAGGAAGAGGCCGGTGAAGAGGAACGGGATGATCAGCGTCGCCGCGACGAACTGGCGCAGGGTGCGGCCCCGGGAGATGCGGGCCAGGAACAGTCCGACGAACGGCGCCCAGGCGATCCACCAGGCCCAGAAGAAGAGCGTCCACGCGTCCAGCCACTCGGTGGGCTGGTCGTAGGCGAAGGTGTTCAGGGTCATCGACGGGAAGCGGCTGACGTAGTCCCCGACGTTCTGGACCAGGGCGTTGAGCAACCGGAACGGTTCGCCCACGACCAGGATGAAGAGCATCAGCAGGACGGCCAGAAGGACGTTGAGCTGCGACAGCCGGCGGATGCCCTTGTCCACACCGGAGACCGCGGACACCGTGGCCATCACCACCGCCACGGCGATCAGGCCGATCTGCGCGGGAAGCCCCTCCGGTACGTCGAAGAGGACCTTCAGTCCGTAGTTCAGCTGCACCACGCCGATGCCGAGCGACACGGAGATGCCGAACACGGTGCCGAGGATCGCCGCCAGGTCGACAACGTCACCGATCCGTCCGTGGATCCGGCGGCCGATGATCGGATAGAGCGCGGAGCGGATCGCGAGCGGCAGCCGGTACCGGAAGGCGAAGTAACCGAGTGCCATGCCCATCAGCGCGTACATGGCCCAGCCGGTGATGCCGTAGTGGAACAGGGTCCACACCACCGCCTGCCGGGCGGCCTCGACCGTCTCCGGGTCGCCCTCCGGTGGCGCGAGGTAGTGGCTGACGGGTCCGGCGACCGAGAAGAACATCAGGTCGATGCCGATGCCCGCCGCGAAGAGCATCGCCGCCCATGCGAAGAGGCCGTAGTCGGGCTTGTAGTGCTTGGGCCCCAGCTTGACCGTGCCGTACTTGGAGACGCCGATGAAGACGACGAACGCCAGGTACAGGGTCGCGGCGAGGAAGTAGTACCAGCCGAACCACGAGGAGATCCTGTCGACCGCCACTCCGATGACCGACTCCGCGCCGGAGGGCGTGATGATCGCCCAGATCGAGATCGCGAGGACCAGCACGGCCGACCCGAAGAAGACCACGGGTTTGAGCGTGCCCGTGCCCGTCGTCCCGGCTTCCGCCGTCGGTTCTTCCGGTGCTGTTCCGACGCCCTTGTCTCCTGCAGTCGGCACGGCCGTTTTCCTCCTTGGTCGAGGGTGAGGACGTCGGCTCACGGCGGCCGGCGGCGGCTGCCGCGGCGCGCACGGGGCGCGGGAGACCTCTCGTCGCTGTCCGGACTCGTTGTGGCACGGGTGATGAGGCAGTGTCCCGGTGATGCCGTGTCCCCGTCCAGCACCGGTGGGACGTGTTGACCTCGATCGTCGGTTCAGGAGTGCGTTCCAGGGGTGCGGACGGCTGTGGACGGGTCACCGCCCCCTCCCCCGGCGGGCCCGGGACGGCCGGTGAGCAGGTCGGCGGCGCGTTCGGCGGCGAGCAGGACGGTCACCATGGGGTTGATGGTGGGCATCGTCGGAAACACCGACGCGTCGACGATGCGCACGCCCTCGACACCGCGCAGCCTCAACTCGGGGTCGCAGACGGCCATCGGGTCGTCCGCGGCGCCCATGCGGCAGGTGCCCGCCGGGTGGTAGACGGTGTGCGCCGCGCGGCGCCCGTACTCCGACAGGGCGGCGTCGGAGGTGACGTCCGGGCCGGGCGCGACCTCGCGGACGAGCCAGCTGCTCAGGGGGTCGGTCGCGGCGATCTCTCGGGCGATCTTCAGGCCCTCCACGATGGTGCGTTCGTCGTGGCCCTCGGGATCGGTGAAGTACCGGAAGTCCAGGGCGGGATGCTCGTTCGGGTTGGCGCTGCGCAGCCACATGCGGCCGGTGGAGCGGGCGCGTGGCACGTTCGGCGTCATGCACACCCCGTGTTCCGGAACGGGGTAGCCCAGCCGTTCGGTGTTGACGGTGAACGGCACCTGGTAGAAGTGGAACATCAGGTCCGGGCGCGGCCGGCCGGCCTCCAGGCGCAGGAACAGGCCGGCGTCGGAGTCCATCGCGGAGTTGGGCGGCAGGGGGCCGTCGGTCTCCCAGACGATCACGGACTCGGGGTGGTCCAGCAGGTTCTCCCCCACGCCGGGCAGGTCGGCCCGCACCTTGATGCCCAGGCGGCGCAGGTCGTCGGCCGGGCCGATGCCGGACAGCATCAGCAGCCGCGGGGTGTCGACGGCGCCGGCGCACAGCAGGAGTTCACGCTCGGCGCGCACGGTGGCGGGCTCGCCGTCGGCGCCGCGGACGGCGACGCGGGTCAGCCTCCCCGACTCGTCGTCGAGCAGCCGGTGGGCCCAGGTCTCCAGGAGGAGGGTGAGGTTGGGCCGGTCCAGGACGGGGTGGAGGTAGGCGACGGACGCGGAGGAGCGCAGGTTGCCCTCCGGCTCGTAGGCCAGGGAGAAGAAGCCGGCGCCGTCGGCGAAGGGCTCGGCGTTGAAGTCGTCGACGACGGGGACTCCGGTGGCCCGGGAGGCGGCCGTGACGAAGTCCTTGGCGATGGGATTGCGGTCGGCCTCGGCCACCGGGACGATCCGGGTGAGCAGCCGGTCGCGGTAGGGAAGGATCGTCGCCGGGTCCCAGCCGGTACAGCCGCGGGCCACCCAGTCGTCGAGGTCCTGCGGCAGCGGCAGGAAGCTGATCAGCGTGTTGTGGGAGGAGCAGCCACCGAGGACGCGGGCACGGGAGTGCAGGATGTGGGAGTTGCCGCGCGGCTGCTCGACGGTGGTGTAGCCGTAGTCGAACTCCGAGCCGAGCAGGTTGATCCAGTTGCGCAGGCGCAGGATGCGGTCGTCGCCGACGTCGCTGGGGCCGCCCTCGATGACGCAGACGCGGCAGTCGGGGTCCTCGCTCAGGCGGGCGGCGAGCACACAGCCGGCGGTGCCGCCACCGACGATGACGTAGTCGTAGGCGGACTCGGCGCCGTGCGGGGTGGTGGGGGCCATGGGATGCCTTTCTTCGGCAGCCGTCGGGGGCGGACGGGGGCGGCGGGCTACGGACGGCGGGCGGGGCGGGCGGTGTGCCGCGCCCGGTCAGCCCTTGAACCAGCCGGAGGGCGCGGGGGCCAGGTTCTGGTAGATGTGCTTGGCCTCCTGGTATTCGCGCAACCCGGTGGGGCCCAGCTCGCGCCCGACGCCGGAGCGGCCGAAGCCGCCCCACTCGGCCTGCGGCACGTAGGGGTGGAAGTCGTTGATCCACACGGTGCCGTGCCGCAGCCGCTGGGCGACGCGTTGGGCACGGCTCGCGTCGGAGGTCCACAGGCCGCCGGCCAGGCCGTAGCGGGTGTCGTTGGCCAGTTCCACCGCCTCGTCCTCGGTGCGGAAGCGCTCGACGGTGACGACCGGTCCGAAGACCTCCTCCTGGACGATGCGCATGGACCGGTCGCAGTCGGCGAAGACGGTCGGCAGGAGGAAGAAGCCGCTGCTCAGCGCCGGGTCGTCGGGGCGGGTGCCGCCGGTGACGAGTCGTGCGCCCTCCTCCCGGGCGGCTGCGATGTGACGTTCGACCTTCTCCCGGTGCTCGGCGGAGCTGAGGGGGCCGCTCTCGGTGCCCTCCTCCATGCCGTTGCCGAGGCGGATCGCCCGGGCGCGCCGGGCGAGGGCGTCGACGAACCGGTCGTGCAGGGAGTCCTGGACCAGCAGCCGTGAGCCGGCCGAGCAGACCTGTCCGGAGTGCAGGAAGGCGGCGTCCAGCGCGTAGTCCACGGCGGCGGCGAAGTCGGCGTCCTCGAAGACGATGTTGGGGTTCTTGCCGCCCAGTTCCAGGGCGATGTTCTTCGGCCCCCGGGCGGCGGCGGCCATGATGGCGCGTCCGGTGGCCAGACCGCCGGTGAAGGACACCAGGTCGACCTCGGGGTGGTCCGTCAGGGCGGCGCCGACGGTCGCCCCGGAGCCGAGCACCAGGTTGGCGACGCCGGGAGGTGCGCCGGCCTCCTCGATGAGCCGGATCATGGCGATCGTGGTGAGCGGTGTGGTCTCGCTGGGTTTGAGGACGAAGGTGTTGCCTGCGGCCAGCGCCGGCGCGACCTTCCACGAGGCCTGCAGCAGCGGATAGTTCCAGGGGGCGATGAGCGCGCACACCCCGACGGGCTGGTGGACGACGCGGCTGAGGACGTCCGGGCCGACGTCCACGACCCGGCCGCCGTCCTTGCCCGCGAGTTCGGCGAAGTAGCGGAAGGCGTTCGCCACGTCCTCCACGTCGATGCGGGCCTCGGTCAGCGTCTTGCCGGTGTCGAGGGTCTCGGTGCGGGCGATCTCGTCCCTGTCGCGCAGCAGCAGGCCGTGGACGCGCAGCAGGAGGTCTGCGCGGTGGCGGGTGGGGGCGTTCGCCCACTCCCCCTCGTCGAAGGCACGCCGGGCGGCGCGCACCGCGCGGTCCACGTCGGTGGCGTCCGCCTCGTCGACGGTGGTGACGACGGAGGCGTCGTACGGGTTGACCACCTCCCGCTGCCCGCCGGCCGCGGCCCGTGTCCACTCGCCGTCGATGTACAGCTCGCCCACCGCGGGGCCTCCTTCGCATCCGGCCGGTGCCGATCGGTTCGCCGGTCGGCGACACGGCCCATCGTGCGGTCGGCGGTCGCGGGGCGCACCTCCACGCTCGCGACCGGGTGGTCCGGGTGATTCCTGCGGTGTCATGCCCGGTTCACGTATTACCGCGGGGCGTGGGGAACAGGCGGGGCCGGTCGCGTGTGCCGGCGCCGCGGTGGCCGGCCGCCGGCGGACCGGGGTTCAGCCGTCGACCCGCAGGGCGTCGAGCAGCATCGGCAGGGAGGCGTGCAGCTCGCGTTCCCAGTACGCCCAGCCGTGGGTTCCCGGTCCGTAGAAGTGGGTGGTGACGTGCTTCGCGCCGACGCGTTCCAGCTCGGCGGCGAGGGCGTGGTTCTGCCGGTTGAAGTCGGCCTCGAGCGCGCTGGTGGCGCCCGGCGAATCCAGAGGGCCGGTGGTGCCGTCGCCGCAGGACAGGTAGACGGGGACCGACCTGAGCCGCTCGGCCAGGTGGAACGGGTCGTGGGCCTGCCGGACGCGGCGCTGCGCGACCGGGTCGCCCCAGACGCGCAGCGGGTCGTCGCCCCGGCCGGCGAAGAAGCCCA
The DNA here is from genome assembly GCF_042717095.1 of Streptomyces sp. NPDC058632. Classification (NCBI taxonomy): domain Bacteria; kingdom Bacillati; phylum Actinomycetota; class Actinomycetes; order Kitasatosporales; family Streptomycetaceae; genus Streptomyces; species Streptomyces sp. NPDC058632. Next base: position 123,343 of record NZ_JBHXQZ010000003.1, read on the forward strand.
TGACGCGGTCGACCGACTCGTCGTTCAGCAGGGGGTGGGCGGAGCCGGAGTACGCGGCGGCCGCCTTGAACATGCCGGGGTGCCGGGCGGTGTACTGCAGGGCGCCCTGGCCGCCCATCGACAGGCCGGCCACGACACGGTCGGCGCCGGCGCCCCAGTCACGCTCCAGGAGGTGGCGCAGCTCGACGGTGTGGAAGGTCTCCCAGGCCGGGTCGTCGCCCCGGCCGTGGTTCCACCAGTCGCTGTACCAGCCGTTCCAGCCGGCCTCCGGCATCACGACGAGGACGTCGTCGCGCAGGCTGTCGATCCCGGCGACATCGGTGAGGCCGGTCCACGAGGTGTAGTCGCCGCAGCAGCCGTGCAGCAGCCAGAGTGTCGGCCAGTGCTGACGCCGGTCACGGGGGTCCCAGCCGCCTGGGGTGAGGAGCCGGACCTTGACGGTCCGGCCGCCCAGGGCCCGCGATCCCACCGACAGATCGACCTGCCGCTCGGCGACCCGGGTGACCTCGACGACCTCGGCCCCGCCTCGCGGCTTCGCGGAGTGAGCCGTGTCGGCAGTCCCGTTCGCGGCGGCGGTGGGCGCGCCGACGGCGGCGAGTGCCGGTGCGGCGGGGGCGGTCGGGGTGAGGACGATGAGCAGCAGTACGGCGAGGAGGAGCGGGACGCGGGCTCGACGGGGCAGGACGGCGGTCACGTGCGCGATCACGGCGGCTCCCGGTGGTTCGGTTCCTCGCTGCACGAACGGTGCGACCGGGCCGGGAAGGTGCTTGCCGGTCGGGATCGTCGGCCGTGGCCCCGCCTCATGGTGGCACTCCTGCGGACGGCCCGACAGTGCACGACCGCCTGGGGGAGAGCGGTTGTCGTCTCTCTGGTTCCTCGCTCCATCCACTGGTCGGCCGGAAGCAGTTGAGTGACGGGAACGAGCGCCTGCGACGGTGCGGTCGGCCCTTTTCCGCGTCGTCGGCCACGAGAGCGCGTGTCCTTGCCGTCACGCGATCGTTGATCTTCACGTCGAAACGCCGAGCCAGCCGGGACGGCCACCTCCTGACTGCGGAAGCCGGGCGACAACGCCCCGACAGCATCGGCTCCGGTACTCGCCGCCGCCGCTGTTCACCTTGCTACTGCGCGCCCCAGCGGGTGGCCTCGTACGAGCCAGGGCGCCCCGACGAGCACCGGAGTACGACACGTGAAGAACCGCTCACGCGCCGCCCTGTACGCCCTGGCCCTGGCTCTGACCGCCGCGCTGTCCCCGACGACCGCGACCGCCGCCACCCCCACGGCCCCCGCGGCCCCCGCGACCGAGGAGCATCACCGGACGGAACGAACGGCCCTGCGTCCGGCCCTGCGTCCGGCCCCGTGCACCGGCGCGTACCAGGGCGATGCCCGGCTGGGTCCGGAGACCCTGCCCCGCCCCTGGGAGGCCCCGGTGGGACCGCTGCTGAAGAACTACCGGCGCACCGGTGACCTCTCTCCCAGCGCGTTCCTGGCCAAGTACTGGAAGGACGAGGATCCTGCGGGACCGGCGGGGTGGAAGTACCCGCCCAACGACGGATTCTCCGAGGTCAACGGGGAGGTCGACAAGCACGTGGAGGTCCTGGAGCCGGGTGAGGACCTGGACCGCTTCGGTTCCGAGTACGGTTCCTACCTCGCCCCCGCCGGCGACCCCTACGCCAAGCGGTCACTGCCACCGCAGAACCTCAACACCCGCGAGCCGGCCCACCCGTGCGACTACCACCGCTACACCGTCACGCAGCCCTTCGCCGTCTGGCAGGGCGGCATCGCCCCCTGGTTCGAACAGCCCGGCGGCGGACAGCAGATCAAGCTCGACCCCGCCTTCCTCGACCCGGGCGACGGCGAGCGTCTGAACGTCAAATGGCTCCTGGACCACGGCTACCTCGCTCACGCGGCGGGCTGACCAGGGCCTGCCGGTGAACCGCGGCACTCTGCACACCGTCCTGCGCGCCCTGGGCGTGCAGGACGGCCACTACTACATCGAGGGCGTGCACGAGCCCTCTCCCCTGCCGACCGACTTCCTCTACCTGCGCCGTTCCCGCACGGCCCCGGGCATGTGGGAGACCGGCGCCTACGAACGGGGCACCTGGGCGGTCGTCACCCGGCACACGCGGGAGGAGTCGGCCTGCACGCACCTCCTGCGCCTGCTGACCGGAACCGGAAATCCGCCCTCGGGCGGAAGCACCCCGTAGGACGCCTCCACCCGGCCTTGCCCCTGTAGCGGTGCCCCGTCTTGTCCGGGCGTGGATCGAGGGAATAGACGAACCGCGAATGGCCGCTTCCGGAACCGCGTCTCCCCCGCCGCCTCCCCGCCCACTTGTGACGACCCTGTGACCGGAACTGTGACCTTCACCGCACGCACAGGGGTCACGCCTTGATGGGATGGCCGGATGCGAAGACTCGCCAACCTCCGCCCGGCTTCCGCCGTGACCATCCCCTTCCTGTCGGCTCTCGCCGCGACCGCTCTGCTGCTCACGGCCTGTGGGACGGAGCGCGCGGGTGCCGGGAGCACCGGCGCCGACGCGGCCGCGTCGCAGGGAGGCACGCGGATCGACGACCCGGGCAAGGACGGCGTACGGATCACCTCGCTGACCCTCCCGTCGGCCTCACCCTCGCCCACCCGCAGCTACTCCGTCTCCGCCGACAGGCTCACCACGGACTCGGACTCGGGGATCTCTGCCGCCTACGAGGTCACCAACGAGGGCACCGGGACCCTGACCTACTCGATCGTCTTCACCTTCACGAGCGGTGACGGCGGGGCCGTGACCAACCGGACCGGGACCGTGCGCGATGTCGGCCCCGGGCAGACCGTGCGAGGCACGGTCCGAGCCGGGGAGCTGCCGCCCACCGCACCGCGGGTGACGCAGGTCGAGGTGCTCGAAGTGACCAAGGTCCCCGCGGGCGAGGCGCCGGCCGAACCGGGCTCGTGCCCCGCCTCCGGAATCCGGGTCAGCGCCGACGAGGGCGACGCGGCGATGGGGCTGCGCGTCGTGAGCCTGCGCCTCGACAACTGTGGCACGCGTACCTACACCGTCGAGGGCTACCCGCTGCTGGAACTCCTGGACGACGGCCTCGAGCCCGTCGACGGCGTCGAGATCCTCGACGGCAGCGGCGAGATCACCACCGGCGCGGGGCCCGACGAACAGCCCCGGCCCGTCACGCTCGAGCCCGGCGAGTCGGCGACCGCCGGCCTGGTCTGGCGCAACACCACTGAGTTCGGTACGCCGGTGAACGTGCCCCACGTACGGGTCCGGGCGAAGGAGGGTGCCGACCCGGTGACGGTGACCCCGCACCTCGATCTCGGAACCACGGGAAAGCTCGGGGTCAGACCTTGGGAAGAGGCGGAACGCTAGACACCGCCCAACAGATCATGTGACTTTTCGACCGGACGCTCGCTGACCGGGAACGGGGCCGAAAACCTGCGGGACCACTCCGCCGGAAGCGTCCGTCACGCGAGGTTGTAGAACGAGTAGTACGCTGACTTCATGAGTAACGGCGCGGAGGTCCCGCTGAGGGAACTCAATCAGCAGACGTCGCGTGTCCTGGCCCGTGTGGCTGCTGGTGAAACCGTGACGATCACCAAGGACGGAGTGCCCATAGGGGACATCGTTCCCCGAGGGGCCGCGAGGGGCCGTCCCTCATATCCGTTCCGCACCGACCCCATGGGCGAACTGGATATTCCGGACCTCGGCGGCCCGGTGCTCGACGACGACGAGATCGAAGCGACGCTCCGAGGCATGGGCGAGGACACCACCGGTGGATTCCATGAATGACATCCCGGTGCTGATCGGTGACACCAATGCCCTCTACCGCCTGTTCACTCCGAAGGACCCGCGCCACTCGGCTCACCGGGAGGCTCTCGCGCGCACGGGCCACCTCGTGGTGTCGCCCATGGTGCTCAGCGAGCTCGACTGCCTGCTGACCGCTCGGATCGGCGCTCACGCGGCCATGAACGCACTGGACTTCATCGCCGCTCAGGCGGAGGCCCGGCGGTTCGAGATCCCCGACACCACACCTCACCTGAGGAGCGCCATGGCGGTGATGCGCGGGTACGCCGACGCGGACGGCGGAGCAGGAGTGGGGCTGGTGGACGCGATGAACGTGGCCCTGGCGGCTGCCTTCCGGACCACCGATCTGTTCACAACGGACAGCCACTTCCGCATGATGCGACCACTTACCGGGGAGCCCGCCTTCCGGTTGCTTCCCGATGATCTCTGACGCCCTTCCGAGGTGGCCGCAGAAGCCCGTGAACGCCTCCGTCTCGGGCCTGTCCCGGACCTCGCTGAACTCGTGGAGTCGGCGATGGGACTGGATACAGCCGCATTGCGGCGGCCGTCGAGAGGAGGCTCCGGCTTCACGCGTGACCCCAAGCGTGATGTGACGATCTCGGTGGTCAACGCATCGGACGTCCCAGAGCGGCAGCGCTTCTCCCTGGCCCACGGACTGACGCACGCGCTGCTGTCGGACGGAGTGGTCGCACACCGGCTGGACGGCAGACGGACACCGGCCGAGCAGCGGTGTGACGCGTTCGCCCGGCGTCTGCTCGCCCCGGCGGAAGGAGTGCGGCACTGGATGGCATGCCTCTCCGTGGCGGAACCAGGTCGCAAGGATCGCGCCATGGCAACGAGGAAAGAGAGGACGCCTGCACCCTGGACGCCGTCGGGTGCGTCCACTTCGCGGGCGCCGATCTGAACCGGGTGCCCGACACGGCGTTGGGATCCCGGCCGAGCTGACACCGGAGCTCTGGTAGCCCTTCCCGTCGATCGAACCGTGCCGAGAACCCAGCCGCGGCATGGGAAGATTGCATGTCTGAAGTGCCTTGCCAATCGTGTGTGCTGGAAGCCCAGAGAACTCCTGTCGCAGCAGGTCGCAAGGCGCTTCCTCGATCGCAAGGGGGGCGCGATCGGACATCACCCGGCGGATCCGGGCTGAGGTGCGTGCCAGACGCATGGCAAGGGGGCTTTACGGTGTCTTCGGTTTCGTCGTTCCGGCAATGGCTGCAGGAGACGCCTGACCTGGTGCTCTCGTTGTTCCGACACATCGAGAAGGCGCATGGTCCGGCCGCCCTGCAGTACGACGGTGGTCCGGCGACCGCGAAGCTGCGCAGGACGTCCGGTGCCCGAATGTGGGTCACCCGAGCACCAGAGCGGCTCCTGCTCAACATCTGCGGGTGCGGTACGAGGCTCGCCAACTCGCGGCTGTGCGAGCTGGGGTACGAGGACCCGACCCAGGATCCCGATCTCGAACAGCTCACGCGAATGCTGAAGGACCTGCCGCCGGATCTGGCCCAACTCATGCTCCACGGTCTTTCCCTCTCCTGCGACACCCCTGCCCACCAATTCGTGCACAGCCACGCGGAAGAGCTCCTGGAGGCCGCGATGAGCGATGCCGCTCCTCTCACGGAAGCCGACTACAAGCGGCTGTCCTGTGCGAACCCGGTCCTGAAGGACACCGACGAGGCGGCCCGATCGGCATCCGCCGGTGAGACGGCCGTTCCTCGAGAAGAGTACGGAAACGAGGCCGTGGTGGAACTGGACGCCGACGGGATCGAGCTGGAGATCGTACGGCTGAACGAAGCTGGAGCGGCGCTGGCCGGCGGGCTGGAGGCCTTCGCCGCGACAGTCCGCGAGGGGCGGCTGGCCGACGGCCGAGAGCTCTTGCGCGACACCGTGTCGTGGGTTCGGGAACGTCGAGCTCTGGACCGTGCCTTCGCGGCCTCCGGCGCGAAGGAGGCGTGGGGCGACGACCAGGACTGGTCCGCAGCTCGGACACTCGTCGAGCGGCTGCGGGAGGAGCAAAGCCGTCGGCAGGAGGCCGACCGGGAGATCGAGGCGACCGCGCAGGCGCTGGACGAGGTCCGGACCATGTTCGACATGGTCACGAACGATCTGGTGCGGGAGAATCTCCGTGGCCAGATCGCGCAGTTCGAGCAGCGCCTCCGAGAGCTCCACAAAAACGCGTCGGGCGCCGAGGCCACGCAGTCCACCGGCAGCGAGACCGGTGACCCCGGCGACGGGACGGAGACGGGGCCCGAGAGCGAGCCGGAGTCCGGCCCAGAACCACAACCGGTCAGCTCCGCCTTCGAAGAGGCTCCTGAAACACCCGAACCCGAGGCCACTCACGAGGACGGCGCCGAGGCGCCGTCCGTCACGGCGGGAGAGGCCGGGCCTGTCGTCCAAGAGGTGTCCGGCTCCATCACGCAAGCGGAGCCGGCGGAAACACCGGGTGGGCGCCAGGAACGGGAAGTGGCCCAGTCCGAGGAGATCGTGCCCAGCGGCGGCGTTGTCGCAGTGGCCGAGACCGGCGAACCCACGCCGGCGCACGAGGCGTCGCGGTCCGGAGTCGAGCAGCCCGCCGAGCCGTCCGCCGACGCTCCGGCGGAGGAGGCGACGCCGGCGGCTCACGCCCCGGCCGCTGTGCAGGTCCCGCGACGCCCGGCCGATCCCCAGGAGACGGCGACGGACGAGCCCGCCACTCCCGCCGCCCCCGCCACGTCGGACGTCTGGTCGGGCGCTCCCTCCCCGGTGGAGACTCTCATCGCCGAGGGCCGGCTGGCCGAGTCCTACTGGTTGACCCGCGCCGCCGACGCCCCTGCTCACCGCACCCTCGCGCTCGCGTTCGCGGACGCCGCCTTCCACACGTCTCCGGCCGAGGCTTCCGACCTCCAGGTGCAGGCAGAGGAGCTCATCGAGGCGGTGGACGACGGGCCTTCCTGGGACGACGACCGAGACGCCTACATGGTCCTGCTGACCGCGGCCATCCGCAGCGGCCTGTCGGCACACTGGGCCAACAGCGTCCTGACCGACTTCACGTCGATGCCGGGCGTACCCGAGCCGTGGGCACCGGTGATGGACGAGTTGGTGCACGCGGTACGGCAGTCCACCGGGATACAGCCGGGCGACCTGGGCAAGCCGACGGCGACGCCGGTCACGGACCGGCGGGAGGAGATCGGCGACCGGGCACGACAGCTCGCACTGGATCTGCCGCTGCGCACCATCAAGCTCCAGCGCGGCACGATCGTCCTGCAGGCCCTCGCCGCGCCCGACGGCCGGCTGGGACACACCTTGAAGCTGATCCAGGGTTGGGCTGAGGAGCGGGTCGAGGCGGAGGAACTCACCAAGGAGATGGAGGAGCACTACAAGCGCTCCGACGCCGCCGACCGGATCATCGACACCACCGATCGGGCCAAACGAACGCCCAAACAGTCGAAGAGCGCCATCCACTCGGCGGCCCGTGAACAGCTCCGCACCCATATCAAGACCGTTCGGGACCTGCTGACTACGGCTCTGCGCATCGCCTCGTCCCCACACCCGCCCGGTGGTCGTGACATCGGCCGGGATCTGATGCGGGCGATCGCGGACGCACGTCAGGCCGAACCGCTGCCCGGCGTGGGCGGAGCCCTCCTCGCGCTGCTGCTGCGCTGGCTCGACGGCTCCTACGTCCCCGAGCCGCGCGACACGGGCTTCCGGCCGCCCGCCGAAGGCCTGTTGCATCTGCCCGATCTGCACTGGCACGTCCACGAGGAACAGGACGAACCCGACCTCGAACATCCGGACGCGCTCGGGGCGCTGCTGGGCCTGCTCGGCCCGGCCGACCCCGCTGTCGCGCTGCGGTGCCACCGGGACGCGGGCGACCTCCATCTCGCCGGCCGTCTGCTCGAGCGTCTTGAGCACGGGCAAATCGTCGGCGCCGCCATGTCGACCGCAGAGCTCGCCGAGTGGCGGCAGCGTATCGCCGACGCGGCCGTCACCTGGGGTCGCAAATGCGCTGAGGAACACCGAAGCGCCCAGTTGATCCTCGCCCAGATCCGGGTGCAGAACCTGCTGAAGCCCGAGGAGGAGCACGACTTCACCGCCCGGCTCCTCGACCTGGAGGGCGACGGCCACGGCGACCGCTTCGGGGAGCGCTTCCGCACCGTCGCCGCTATCGGCCACGACCTGCGCAGCCTGGAGCAGCAGCAGACCGAGAGGCTCTACCGCCAGCTCGAGGCCGCTCACCTGCCCGATGCCGAGTACCGGCGCATCCACCGGTTGCTGGACGGCGGCAAGACGGTCGCCGCCGAAGAGCTCCTGTCGTTCGCCCGCCGCGGTGAGGCCCTGCCTGCCCCTGCCGAACCGGCCGGAGAGGAGCTGGCCCGCTTCCTGAAGGGCGTCGCCCATTCCAAGGCTCCCCAGCCCACCCGACGCGGCGTCAGTGCCCGCTGGTGGGCCCAGCACTACGCGGGGGACGACTCGCTGGTGCAGAACGCGGTCGCCGGACTCGACTCATGGGAAGGGCTGATCCGCGAACGGGACCAGCGGAAGATCCACGGCTTGGTCAAAAGCGTCCTGCGCCTGCTCGGCCTGACCGTGAACGATGCCAACGTCGAGGAGGCCCGACACGGCGTCACCCGGCTCAGCGTGCGCGCCGACATCACCGAAAGCACCCCCGGCTATGTCGCCGCCCTCGGTTCCCAGGCACGCCGCATGTACAAGGTCGTCGTCATCGCTGACGAACTGCGGGGCGAGGGCCCGCTGCGTCACCTTCCCGAATCGGCCATCGGCGCCAACCTGATCCTCTACCTGCAGCCCCTCGGCACAGAAGGACGCCGCCAACTCGCGCTCGCCTCCCGCAACCGCGGCCAGCAGGCCCTGGTCGTCGACCCGGCCGTCGTCGGCTGGGTCGCCGCCCGCGCCCCGCGCTCGTTCAGGGTGACGCAACGCGTCACCCTGCCCTGGACCGGCTACACCCCCTACACCCCGCACGTCGCAGGGCTCGTTCCGCCGGAGGTCTTCAAAGGCCGCGCCGAGGAGATGCGGGAGATCCTCAGCCCCGACGGGTCCGTCTTTCTCTTCGGCGGTCGCCAGCTCGGCAAGTCGTCCCTTCTGCGGCAAGCGGTCGAGGTATTCCAGAAGGCCGACTCTAACCACCACATCGCCGTCTACATGGACCTCCTCAAGGCCGACATCGGGCATGCCGAACCCCCGGAGGGCATCTGGCGGGTCCTGCTGGCCGAGCTGAAGCGCCGGGGCGTCATCGGGGCGAACGTCTCCGACCGTGCCGCCGGCGTCGACGTGATCACCGACGCGGTCCAGCAGTGGATCGAGGCCGAGTCCGGCCGCCGTGTCCTTCTGCTCGCGGACGAGGCCGACGCCTTCCTCACCGCTGACGCCCAGGCCGTCTACACCGGTGGCGGCCAGTCGACCTTCCGCACCGTCAAAGGGCTCCAGCGCTTGATGGAGACCACCAACCGGTCGTTCAAGGTCGTCTTCGCCGGTCTGCACCAGGTTCAGCGTTTCAATCACCTCACCAACGTGGTCACCGCGCACGGTGGGCCGGGCATCCTTGTCGGTCCGCTCAAGCCGCAGGCCGCAGTCGGGCTCGTCGAGGAGCCCCTGGCCGCTGTCGGCCTCACCTTCGAGACTCCCGACCTGGTCTGGCACATCCTCGGCGTCACCAACTACCAGGCCAACCTGGTGCAGATCTTCTGCGACCACCTCGTCGCTTACATGCAGCAGCGCGCCATGCCCCCCAGCGGCCAACACGCCCCCATCACCTGGGGTGACGTCCAAGCGGTCGCGAACCTGGAGCGGGTCCGCGAGCTCATCGCGGAACGCCTGCGCTACACCATCAATCTGGAGGACCGCTACCGCGTACTCACGCTCCTGGTCGCCCTGCGCAGCCTCGAGCACGGTTACGCGCACGCGTCCCGGCCCAGCGAGTTGCTGGAGGCCGCCCACGAGATCTGGGAAGAGGGTTTCCCCCTCAACAGCGAACGTCAGCTGACCATCTTCCTGGATGAGATGGTCGGTCTGGGTCTGCTCATCCGGGTGCCCGGCGAGGAACGCGCCTACGCGATGCGCAGCCCCAACGTCGTCAACATGCTGGGCACCCGAAACGAGCTTCAGAGCGAGCTGAATGACACCGAGTTCGACCTGCCCTACGACTACAACCCGCGCGCCGCCCGTCGCTCCATCGACACCCGGGGCCGCGTCCAGCGAAGGAGCCCGCTCACCGAGGGCCAGCTCAGCGACATGCTCGGCCACCCCACCCGCACCACGTTCGTGCCCTGCACCCGGGCGCTCGGCGACGGCCACGTCGAACACGGGCTGCGCTCGTACGGAGAGGGGTACGGCCTCGACATCATCAGCGTCGGACCTGACGACAACCTCACCGACGTGATCACCGCCAACTCACGCCGCAAGGGCTCCCGGCTCCTCTTCGTGGACCTGCGCGGCCGGAACGCCGACCAGGTCAGGGAGGCCGCCGAGCGACTCGTCAAGCACACCGGTGGCCCAGCACCCGACACTGACGCGGCTCCCGGCGCGCCCCGCCGGTACGCCGTGGTCCTCTGCTCGCCGGAGGCCACGGTGGAAGCGGAGAAGGCAGGAGCCGGCCTCGTCCTGCCGCAGCGGTGGACCGTCGACAGTGTGCGCGCCTGGCCGGAGTCGCCCTTCGGTTCCCCGCAGGAGCGACGTGGCCTCATGGAATCCACCGGGGGATGGCCCGGCCTGGTCGAGACCGCAATGCACAACGTGCGCTCCGGCATGCGGCAGAAGGAGGTCCTTCAGGGCCTGCGCGAGCGTTTGGAAGCCCCCGATGCTGCGGCAGCCCACCTGAAGGCGGTCGGTTTCACTCCCGCCGACGTCTCCCGCCTTACGGCTTGGGCCCAGTTCTACAGCGACGAGGAGTACGCGGGCGGCAAGGCCGTCATGACTCCGGGCGACATCGCCGCCGCGTTCTTCGACAAGAGCGACGACGACTCCCTTGAGGCCGCCGAGCATCTTCTGAAGCGCCTCGACGGCCTCGCGGTCCTCGACCCCAACAGGCCCGGAGGTGTCCGTCTCGACCCGGTCACCTTCAGGGCGCTGAAGACGATCGAGCCCCCGCAGTGAACTCCGTGAACTCTGGTGCTGCGGAGTCCGCAGCACCAGGGTCCTCCGCACCGGAGCCGGTCGCCGCCGGGACCGACCGGCAGGTCATGGACGAGGACCTTGCCAGGCTCCCCGGCCCTCGTCGGCACCTCGACGTGCTCGAGGCGGACCTGCGGGCCGGCCGCAGTTGCGTCTGGTACTTCCCCGACCCCGTCGTGGGATCCGGCCGCGCCGACTTCTTCGTACGCGAGCTCACCCACCGTCTCGAGGCGGTGGTCCCCGTTCCCGGCCTCGTCTCCCTCGCCGACCGCTACGCAGGCCCGGCGTCCTTGCCCGCACAGCGCGCACCGATCGCCGAGCCGCATGAACCCTGGGCGGACACGGGCTATGGGTGGGACACGGACCTGTCCGACGACCCCTACAGCAGCCTCCTGAGCCGGCTCGCCGCGCCCAGTGGCACCATCCGAACCAGCGTCGCTCCGGCTGCCCCCGTGCCGACCACGACGCTGGAGGAACGCCTCGCCAAGGAACTCGGCGTCACGGGTGATCCCGTAGAGGCCCTCGCCGAACAAGCCTCCGTCGGCCAAGCGCCCCACGTGGTCGTCGTGCGCTGCTGGGACGAGACCTTCCCCGAAGAGGCCGCCCGACTCCTCCGCGTCGCTCAGGCCACCTTCCACGAAGCTGGACTGCCCGGTTATGCGTGGCCGCGCCTCCTCCTTACCGCCCGGGCCGACGACCTGCCCCGAACCATGCTCAGCAGCCAGGGCCGCGCCGCTGTCCACTGGTGGTGGAAAGTCTGGACCCGTCTCGACACCGAGGTCCTCATGGCTTGGCATTCCCGCTCAGGAACCGCGGACGCCGCCGGCGCGCTCTTCCGCCGTGTCACTGACGCCGTCGTCGCCGAAGTCTGCGGCCCCGACATCGACCGAGCCCTCGCCCTCCGCGACGCCTGGGACAGCGGCGGCCTCGGCACACTCCGCCGCCTCCTCGGTCAAGTCCTGCCCGAACACCCCATCGGACCCGCTGAATCCGTTCCGCCCAGACGTTTGTCGACCGCTCACGCCTCCACTCCCGGCGCTGAGATCCACGACGCCTGGGCCCGCGGTGCCGTCGACAGCTGGGACGGACGCATCCACTCCGTCCACGGCCACTCCCTCCTGGACTCCAACGCCCAGGAACTGCGAGTCCTCGTCTGCCACGCCCAGAACCGTGTTCTCCTCCCCCTCATCGAGGAAGCCCGCACCGCCCTGATCCGCCTCGTGCCCGGAATGCTGCGCAAACAGCGCTTCACCCTCCGGGATTTCTGCGAGAAGGCCCGCTCCCAGCACTGGAGGAACGCCGAGGACGCCGCCGTGCCCGATCTCGAAGAACTCGAGCTCGGCGGCCTTTCTCACGCCGCCTACATGCTCGCCCTGACCACCGCGCAACGTCACCGCCTGCGCACCTTGCACACAGCCCGCAACACCCTCTCCCACCGGACTCCTCTGGACCATGATGAGCTCGTGGTCCTGACGGGGGTACTGACCACGGACTGGACCGCAGGCTGACCCTTCTCCGACAGCCCTGGCTGAGAGGGGATGCCTGGTGTGGATCGATCCGGAGAACCCTCTGGTCGAAGAGGCACCGTACGGACTTGTCCTCCCTGACCACCGGTGGTCACTTCGACAGGGCCGGGGGCACACTGCGGAGCGACTCCCAAAATTCCGACATCTGGACGGTGGATGTCTGGTGGTCCACCTGGGGACCCGCGCGAATGAGTCCTCGCCAACCGGTCACGGCCCCAGAGGCACCCAGCGTGATTGAGGCGGATCAACACCGTTCACCGGGCCCTGTCTCACATTCGGTGTGACGGAGCGTGCTGGTTCTTCGTTGACACGGTGGCCGTACGGCACCTGCTGGCGTACTTCCTGACCCGGCAGGGCCGCCACGACGCCGCGTTGGAGCAGTTCCGGCTGGCCGACGGCTATGTGGACGCCCTGCCGTGGAGGTACTGGAGCGGTCCCGCCGCCGTCTACTGCCGCTGGCGGGACCGGGCGATCAGGGGCTCGGGCCGGGTCTGACCGCAGGCGGCAACAGGATCGTCCGGGGCGGGCTCCGGGAGGCCGGACGGAGGCCTTGGCACAGTCTCCGCCGCCCTGTCTCGGTCCGGCCCTTGCTCCACGCCGGGGCGGCCCCTACGCGGCCCGCCGGGCTTCGCCCCCGTGGCAGCGGACGATGTCCGCGTACCGGTGGCCGGAGCCCTTGATGGTGCGGGTCTGGGTGGCGTAGTCGACGTGGACGAGGCCGAAGCGCTTGTCGTAGCCGTAGGCCCACTCGAAGTTGTCCAGCAGCGACCAGGCGAAGTAGCCGGCCAGCGGGGCGCCCTTGCGGGCGGCGGAGGCGCAGGCGGCGAGGTGCCGCTCCAGGTAGTCCTGGCGCTCCGGGTCGTCGATCGTGCCGTCGGGGCGGACCACGTCCGGGAAGGCGGAGCCGTTCTCCGTGACGTAGAGCTTGCGGGCGCCGTACTCGTTCGTCAGGCGGAGGAGCAGTGTCTCGATGCCGCTCGCGTCGATCTCCCAGTCCATGCCGGTGCGCGGGACGTCGGCGCGGCGTACGAACGCGGCGTGCGGGGCGGGGCCGTTCGGGTCGGCGGCCACCACCTGGGGGAAGTAGTAGTTGAGGCCGAGCCAGTCCAGCGGGGCGGCGATGGTCTCCAGGTCTCCCGGCTGCTCAGGGAGTTCGACGCCGTAGACCTCGCGCATGTCGTCCGGGAAGCCGCGGCCGTGGACGGGGTCGAGCCACCAGCGGTTGGTGTGGCCGTCCATGCGGGCGGCGGCGGCCAGATCCTCCGGGCTGTCGGTGGCGGCGTGGATCGTGGAGAGGTTGTTGACGATGCCCACCTGGGCGTCCGGGGCTGCGGCGCGGATGGCCCGGGCCGCGAGGCCGTGGCCGAGGAGCAGGTGGTAGGAGGCTCGGACGGCTGCCGTGAGGTCGGTCAGGCCGGGCGCCATCGTGCCTTCCAGGTGGCCGATCCAGGCCGAGCACAACGGCTCGTTGAGGGTCGCCCAGTGGTGCACCCGGTCCCCGAGGCGTTCGGCGACCGCCGAGGCGTACGCGGCGAAGTGCTCGGCGGTGTCGCGCTCCGGCCAGCCGCCGCGGTCCTGGAGCACCTGCGGCAGGTCCCAGTGGTAGAGGGTGACCGACGGGGTGATGCCCGCCTCGAGCAGGCCGTCGGTCAACCGGTCGTAGAAGTCGAGGCCCTTGGCGTTGACCGGGCCGTCACCGCCGGGGACGACCCGCGGCCAGGCGAGGGACAGGCGGTAGGCGTTGGTGCCGAGGCGGCGCATCAGGCCGATGTCCTCGCGCCAGCGGTGGTAGTGGTCGCAGGCGATGTCGCCGTGGTCGCCGCCGTCGATGGTGCCGGGGGTGTGCGAGAAGGTGTCCCAGATCGACGGCGAACGGCCGTCCTCGGCCACGGCTCCCTCGATCTGGTACGCCGAGGTGGCCGTGCCCCACAGGAAGTCCTCGGGGAGGGCGGCATAGTCGATGGCCACGGAAGTCCTTTCAGACGCGGGGAGGCCGGTCACTTGACGGCTCCTGCCGTCAGGCCGGCGACGAGGTAGCGCTGCAGCAGCAGGAAGCCGGCGACCACGGGGATGCTCACCACGAGCGAGGCCGCCATGATCTGGTTCCAGTACACGTCGTTGAGGGTGGAGTAACCCTGGAGTCCGACGGCGAGGGTGCGGGTGGTGTCGTTGGTCATCACCGACGCGAAGAGCACTTCGCCCCAGGCCGTCATGAAGGCGTAGACGGCGACCGCGACGATGCCGGGAATCGCGGCCGGCACGACGACCCGGAAGAGCGCGCCGAGCGGGCCGCAGCCGTCGACCAGCGCGGCCTCGTCGAGGTCGCGGGGCACCGAGTCGAAGTACCCGATCAGCATCCAGATGGAGAACGGGAGGGAGAACGTCAGATACGTCAGGATCAGGCCGCCGCGCGAGCCGAACAGGGCGATGCCCGTGGCGTTGCCGATGTTGACGTAGATGAGGAACAGCGGCAGGAGGAAGAGGATTCCGGGGAACATCTGCGTCGACAGCACGGTCACCGTGAAGACGCGCTTGCCGCGGAAGGTGTAGCGGCTCACCGCGTAGGCGGAGAAGACCGCGATCACCACCGAGCAGACGGTCGCCGCGCCCGCCACGATCAGCGAGTTCACGAAGTACCGGGCGAGCGGGACCGTGGACCAGATGTCGATGTACGGGCGGATGGTCACCTCGCTCGGCAGCCAGCGGAACTTACCGGTGACGTCCGCGAGCGGCTTCAGCGAGCTGGAGATCATGACGTACACCGGGACCATCACGAAGCCGGTGAGCAGGGTGAGGAAGATCCGCCTCGACCAGAGGAACGAGCGGGGCGGGGCCATGGGTGACGCCGGAGGGACCGAGGCCGCGGAGGTCGCCGGAGACACCCGGGTCGCCGTTGGTGAACTAGCCATGTGACGGCCTCCGTCGGCGCGAGGTGAGGACGAGGTACACGCCCGTCACGACGAGCAGGAACAGCAGGAGCAGGACGGACATCGCGGAGCCGGTGCCGAAGTTCCAGGTGACGAAGGACGCCTGGTAGATGTGGACCGAGATGAGGTCCGCGGCCTCCGGGGCGGTCTTGCCGAACAGGACGAACGGCGTGTTGAAGTCGTTGAACGTCCACAGGAACAGGACCAGCACCAGGACCTGGTTGACCGGGCGCAGCGACGGCAGGGTGATGCGGCGGGCCTGCTGGATCATCCCGGCGCCGTCGAGGGCGGCGGCCTCGTACAGCTCGCGGGGGATGTTCTGCAGGCCGGCCATGACGATGAGGAAGGCGAACGGCCAGCCCTTCCACACGGAGACGGTCAGCAGCGCGAAGAAGCTGTTGTCGCCGATGAGCCAGAAGGACGGCTTGTCGGTGAGGCCGAGCTGGTCGTGCAGGACGTGGTTCACCAGGCCGTTGTCGTGCTGGAACATGAACACCCAGGTGATGACGGCGGCGTAGACCGGCAGCGCGTACGGCACCAGGAACAGGGCGCGGAGCAGGCCGCGGCCGCGGAAGGTGTCCTGCATGTAGATCGCGGCGGCGGTGCCGACGAGCCAGCACAGGCCGACCGACAGCACGGTGAAGGCGATGGTGACGAAGAAGGAGTGGAGCAGGGCCGCGCCGACGGGGGCGTCGAAGTCCACCGCCACCTTGTAGTTGTCGAGGGCGGCCCACGGGGCGGTGCCCCAGTCGCGGATGTAGAACTGGGTGAGCTCCTTGAAGCTCATCACGATGCCGATCACCATCGGCACCAGGTGGACCAGGAGTTCGAGGAGCAGCGCGGGCAGGAGGAGCAGGTACGGCAGTCCGATGCGGCGAATCCGCCCGGGGCGGCGGCGGGGGCCGCGCGCCGCCCCGGGGGAACTCTTCCGCGCGGCGGCCTCTGCTGCGGGGGCAGTGGCGGTCATGGCGGTGTCGGGACTCACTTCTCGGGCATCTGCTGCTGGGCCTTGGTGAGGGCGGCCTCGACCGAGTCGGTGGTCACCTCGCGGCCGCCGGCGGCGTCGGCGAACAGGTCCTTGATCGCCGTTCCGACGGCGGTCTCGAACTGGGATTCGTCGGGGACCTGCGGGAGGGGCACGGCGCTCTCGGCGAGGGTGTCCTTCAGGACGGCGTTGGCCGGGGAGTTGAAGGCGGCGTCCTCCTGGGCGGCCTTGACCGGCGGGATGGAGCTGTAGGCCGTGTTGAGGATCTTCTGCTCCGCGTCGCTGGTCATGAACTTCACGAACTCGGTGGCGCCGTCGACGTTGTCGCTGTTCTTGAAGACGGCGAGGTTGATGCCGGCGACCATCGAGTTGACCTGCTTGCCGGCGCCCGGGGTGCCGGACTGCACGGGCACGGGGGCGATGCCGTAGGAATCGTCGCTCATGCCCTGCGACTTGAGGTTGGCGGACGCGGACTGCCACAGCAGCATCGCCGTCCTGCCCTTGGCGAAGTCGCTCACGGACTGGTTCTGGGCGTACTCGGCGTTGCCCGGGGCGATGATCTTGTCCTTGGCCATGAGGTCGACGTACTGCTTGACCGCGGTGACCGCGCCGTCGTTGGTGAAGTCGGGCGTGCCGTCGGCGGTGAAGAAGTCGGCGCCGTGCTGCTTGGCGAGGACGAAGGCGTGGT
This sequence comes from Streptomyces sp. NPDC058632, assembly GCF_042717095.1. Lineage (NCBI taxonomy): Bacteria > Bacillati > Actinomycetota > Actinomycetes > Kitasatosporales > Streptomycetaceae > Streptomyces > Streptomyces sp. NPDC058632. The sequence continues at coordinate 140,373 of NZ_JBHXQZ010000003.1, forward strand.
GGATGTTCTCGGAGGGGTTCGAACCCTCCATGGCTATCCCCCATTTGCCGTCCTTGGAGACCTTCTTGCCGGCGGCGACCAGCTCGTCCCAGGTGGCGGGGGGCGCGTCGACACCGGCGTCGGCGAGCATCTGCTTGTTGTAGTAGAGGGCGTACGCCATCGAGTACAGCGGGACCGCGGCCGGGTCCTGGCCCTCGGCGCCGGTGGAGCCGAGGGCGGAGTCGACGAAGCGGTCCCTGCCGCCGATCTTCTCGAAGTTCTTCGCGTCCCACGGCAGCAGCGCGCCGGTCGCCTGGAGCGAGGCGGACCAGGTGTTGCCGATGTTGAGCACGTCCGGGCCCTGACCGGAGGTGGTGGCGGTGAGGATCCGGTTCAGCAGGTCGGACCAGGGCACGACCTCCAGTTCGACCTTGATGCCGGTCTGCTTCTCGAACTTGTCCAGTTCGGGCTGGAGCACCTTTTTGTCGATCTCGACGCCGGCGCCCTGGTTGGAGGCCCAGTAGGTGAGTTCCCCGGGCGAGTCGTTGGATCCGCCGCCCGTGGTGGATCCGCCGCCGCAGGCCGTGGCGGAGAGTGCGAGAGACAGGATGACGGCGCCTGTGGCCGCGGCTCGGATGCTGCGCATGGCTCCTGATGTGCCTTTCCGCGAGGGCGGGGAGTGCGATGGAGGTGCAAGGAGTGCAAGGAGTGCAGGGGGTGCAGGGGGTGCAAGGAAACGCGAAGGGATGCAGGGAGGATGGAGTGGGGGCGACTCACGACTTAATTTAGGACGTGAGTTAAACCCTCGGAAGGGGCGCCGTCAAGGGTTTGGACGGAGTCACCCAACTCTCGCCGCACCCCTTGACTCATCTGTTCCACGGATGAACCATCAGCGGCGAGAGAGCGCTCCCACCTCCCCCACACCGTTCACTTCCTGAACCAGGAGAGCCGCCCATGACCTCCGACTCCCCCTCCGCCCAGCCGCCCGCCGACGGCCCCCGGGCTGCCGTCCGGCGCCGTGCCGTTCTCGGAGCCGCAGCCGCCGTACCCGTACTGGCCGCACTGACCACCACCACCGCCTCCGCCGCGCCGGCCGCCCCTGTCGCCGCGACGAAGCGCGGGAAGCGGCGCCGGCTGCGGGCCGGTGGCGATCTCGGCCCGAACGTGATCGTCTTCGACCCGTCGACGCCGGGCATCCAGGCGAAGCTGGACGAGGTGTTCGCCCGGCAGGAGTCGGACCAGTTCGGCCCGGGGCGCTACCAGTTCTTCTTCAAGCCGGGCACCTACCACGGGCTCAACGCCCAACTGGGCTTCTACACCTCGATCTCGGGCCTCGGCCTCTCCCCCGACGACACCACCATCAACGGCGACGTGACGGTCGACGCCGGCTGGTTCAACGGCAACGCCACGCAGAACTTCTGGCGTTCGGCGGAAAACCTCGCCCTCGTCCCGGTCAACGGCACCAACCGCTGGGCGGTCGCCCAGGCAGCCCCGTTCCGCCGGATGCACATCCGCGGCGGCCTCAACCTGGCGCCCGCCGGCTACGGCTGGGCCAGCGGCGGCTACATCGCCGACAGCCGGATCGACGGCGTGGTCGGCCCGTACTCGCAGCAGCAGTGGTACACCCGGGACAGTTCGGTCGGCGGGTGGACCAACGCCGTGTGGAACATGGTGTTCTCGGGTGTCGAGGGCGCACCCGCGCAGAGCTTCCCGGAGCCGCCGTACACCACGCTCGACCGGACGCCGCTCTCCCGCGAGAAGCCGTTCCTGTACCTGGACGGCGCCGACTACCGGGTGTTCCTGCCCGCGCTGCGCCGCGACGCACGCGGTGTCACCTGGGGCAACGGTACTCCGCGCGGCACTTCCCTGTCCCTGGACCGGTTCTACGTGGCGAAGCCCGGCGACTCCGCCGCCACCCTCAACCAGGCACTCGACCAGGGTCTCAACCTGCTCCTGACACCGGGCATCTACCACGTCGACCAGCCGGTCCGCGTCAAGCGGGCGGGCACCGTCGTCCTCGGTCTCGGCTACGCCACCCTGATCCCCGACAACGGCGCCACCGCCCTCCAGGTGGCCGACGTCGACGGCGTCCGGCTGGCCGGCTTCCTCGTCGACGCCGGGACGGTCAACTCCCGCACCCTGGTCGAGATCGGCCCCAGCGGCGCCTCCCGCGACCACTCGGCCAACCCGATCACCGTCCAGGACGTGTTCATCCGGATCGGCGGCGCTGGCCCCGGCAAGGCGACCACCAGCATGGTGATCAACGCCCGGCACACCATCGTCGACCACACCTGGGTCTGGCGCGCCGACCACGGCGAGGGCGTCGGCTGGGAGACCAACCGCTGCGACTACGGCGTCGTCGTCAACGGCCACGACGTCCTGGCCACCGGCCTGTTCGTGGAACACTTCAACAAGTACGACGTGCAGTGGAACGGCGAACGCGGGCGCACGGTCTTCTTCCAGAACGAGAAGGCGTACGACGCCCCCGACCAGGCCGCCATCCAGAACGGCTCGATCAAGGGTTACGCCGCGTACAAGGTCGGCGACCATGTCACCACCCACGAGGGCTGGGGCATGGGGAGTTACTGCTACTACAACGTCAACCCGACGATCGTGCAGCACCACGGCTTCGCCGCCCCGAACCGCCCGGGTGTCCGCTTCCACCACCTGCTGGTCGTGTCGCTCAGCGGCAACGGGCAGTACGAGTGCGTCATCAACGACACCGGCGCGCCGACATCGGGCACGAACACCGTGCCGTCGAAGGTGGTGTCCTACCCCTGATCCCGGCGTCCGGAGTCCGATGCCCGCCTCGACCGACGCCGGCGGTCACGGCGGGCACCGGTGTGACGCCGGTGGCGGGTCCTCCCGGGGTGAGTGACCGGGAGGACCCGCCGTTCGTACGGGCCGGCCGTACGTGCCGGCTACCGCGCGGAAGCGGGCGACGGCTCCGCCGCCGGCGCCGGGGTGTAGCCGGTGGGGCGGGTGGTGAAGGTGCCGCGGCCCTGGGTGCGGCTGCGCAACCGGGTCGCGTAGCCGAACAGTTCGGCCAGCGGCACGGTGGCGGTGACCGTCGTGGTGACGGCCGTACCGCTCGTCCGGGTGTCCGAACCGGTCACCCTTCCGCGGCGGGCGGCCAGATCCCCGAGCACCCCGCCCACCGCGTCCTCGGGCACGGTGACGGTGACCTCGACCACCGGTTCCAGCAGCACCATCGCGCAGGTGCGCAGGGCGTCCCGCAGACCGAACCGGCCCGCGGTGCGGAACGCCGTGTCCGACGAGTCCTTCACATGGGTCGCCCCGTCGGTGAGCGTGACGCGCAGACCGGTCACCGGATGCCCGCCCAACGGCCCCTCGGCCAGGGCGTCCCGGCAGCCGGCCTCGACCGCACGGACGTACTCCTGCGGCACGCGCCCGCCGACGACGGCAGAGCGGAACTCGAAACCGGACCCGGTCCCGGACCCGGCGGAGGCCAGGGTGTCCAGCGGCTCGACGTCGAGCACGACATGGGCGAACTGCCCCGCCCCGCCGTCCTGTTTGACGTGCCGGTACACGAACCCGGACACCCCGCGCCCGACGGTCTCCCGGTGACTCACCCGGGGACGACCGACGTTGACGCCGAGCCCGTGCTCGCGCCGGATCTTCTCCACCGCGACCTCCAGATGCAGCTCACCCATGCCGGACAGCACCGTCTGACCGGTCTCCGGGTCGGTCCGCGCCACCAGCGAGGGGTCCTCCTCGACGAGCCGCGCGAGGGCCGACGCCAGACGCCCGGTGTCCGTGCCCCGGAGCGCCTCGAGCGCGACGGACACGACGGGCTCGGCGACCCCCGGAGGTTCCAGCACCAGCGGGGCGGACGGCGCGCACAGGGTGGAGCCGGCACGGGCCGACTTCAGCCCGACCACGGCGACGATGTCCCCGGCGACCGCCCGCTCCAGCGGGGCGTGCCGGTCGGCCCGGACCCGCAGGATGCGTCCGATGCGCTCGGTGCGGCGTGCGGTCGCGTCCCACACGGTGTCTCCCTTCTCGATCGTTCCCGAGTACAGGCGCAGGTAGGTCAGCCGCCCGGTGGCCGTGGCGTTCACCTTGAACGCGAGGGCCGCGAGGGGCGCCGCCGGGTCGGCGGGACGCTCCCGCTCACCGCTGTCATCCTGCTCACCGCCGCCGTCGTCGTACGTCCCGCGTACGGGCGGCACGTCGAGCGGCGACGGCAGGTAGGCGAGGACGGCGTCGAGCAGCGGTTCGACCCCGCGGTTGCGGTAGGCCGAGCCGCACAGCACGACGATTCCCTCACCGCTGTGGGTCAGGTCGCGCAGGACGGAGGTGAGAGTACGGGTGCTGAGCGCGCCCGTGTCGCAGAACTCCTCCAGCGCGGCCGCGTGCAGCTCTGCGACGGCTTCCTCGAGGAGCCGTCGCCGACGGTGGGCCTCCTCTCGCAGGTCGTCCGGTACGGGGCCTTCGTGGGCGGCCGTCGCACCGTCGCCCTCGGCCCAGGTCAGGGCACGCAGACGCACCAGGTCGACGACGCCGGTGAAGGCGTCCTCGGCACCGATGGGCAGCTGCACGACCAACGGCACCGGGTGCAGTCGCTCACGGATCGAGGCGACGGCGGCGTCCAGCTCGGCACCGGCACGGTCCATCTTGTTGACGAACGCGATACGCGGCACCCCGTGCCGGTCGGCCTGCCGCCACACCGACTCGCTCTGCGGCTCCACCCCGGCGACCGCGTCGAACACCGCGACCGCACCGTCGAGGACACGCAGCGAACGCTCGACCTCGTCGGCGAAGTCGACGTGCCCCGGGGTGTCGATGAGGTTGATGCGGTGACCGTCCCAGGCACAGCTGACGGCAGCGGCGAAGATCGTGATGCCCCGGTCGCGCTCCTGCGGGTCGAAGTCGGTGACGGTGGTGCCGTCGTGCACCTCGCCCCGCTTGTGCGTGGTACCGGTCGCATACAGGATCCGCTCGGTGACGGTGGTCTTGCCCGCGTCGACGTGGGCGAGGATGCCGAGGTTGCGGACGGTGGCGAGGGAGTTGGTGTGCATGGGGCCGCGCATGGCCTGTGGCCTTTCGGTGCTCTGTGACAGGGCAGCGCGATTGCGGGACGGGACGAACGGTGTGCGGACAGGTGGGCAGGCGAACACCCTGGACGTGCGTGAACGCGTCCAAGCCCCAAACCGTCAGCTGTGTCGTCCCGTCACGACATCCGGCGCCGGCCGCGCAGCGGGCACCGGACGGACGAAGACACCAGGATCACCATGGACCGCGAGGAGGACCAGCAGGACCGGGACCGGGGAGCGACAGCAGCGGCGCGGACACGCACGGCCGGACTCCCCTCACTGGTCACGGATGCGCGGACCCGGTACGAGGGGCCGCGCTTGCTGATGGTCGAGTGTAGGGAGGGGTGGGAGGACGAGGCCACGGCTTTTCCAGCGACGGGCGACGTAGCCCCGGCCGACGAGTTCCGCTCCGGGACACGTCAGCCGGCCGGGTCGGGGGAAGGCCGGGTCGGGGGAAGGCCGGCTCGTGACGCAACCGTTCCCGCTCGGAGTCCCCCAGGGCGAGGTTCCGCACGCTTTCCGCGAAGACGCGTTCCGGTACGACACCGTCCACGGCCGCACTCCGCAACTGCGTCAGCAGCTCACCGAGCGCCGCGCGCAGACCGGACGATCCACTGCCGTCCGCAGAGCACCGCACCATGTGCCCCTCCCCACCATTTCCACCCCAACGCTGAAGTAAACCTGTTGATGATGTCAACAGATCTATCGCTACCGCTTCACCAACCCTTCGTGTACGGTGGCGCCTACTGCCGTTTGCCCCCTGTCACGATGAGTGGGCGCAGCGACACGTGAGGGGGTTCCCGTCCACCCGGGTAGGGCAGGACGCGGGAACGTGCACGAGGGACGGAGGAGCGAGGGGCAGTGAGCCAGGAGTTGGTCGACGGCAGGTTCCGCATCGGACAGGTCATCGGCAGGGGCAACATGGGGGAGGTTCACCGCGCCGAGGACCTGCACGCCCCGGAGGGCACCCCCGAGCGCGCCGTGGCCGTCAAGACGATCCTGCGCCGCCGCACGGGCTCGCAGATCGACACCGGTGGCGACACCAAGGCCGTGCAGCGCTTCTCCCGCGAGGTGCGCATCACGCGCAGGCTGCGCCATCCCAACCTGACCCGTCTCGTGGCGGGCGGCATCGACGAGCAGGCGGCGGCCTGCCGTACCTGGCCATGGAGTTCCTGGACGGCGAGACGCTGCGCGACCTCATCGAGGAGGAGTCCCAGCTGCCCGTCTCCTGGGCCGCCCCGATCGGCGCCCAGATCGCGGCCGGCCTCACCGCCTCCCATAAGGACTACCGCTCCTTCACCGAGGGCGGCACCGTCATCTGTGACGACCGGATCTCGGACTTCGTGGAGAGGGATCTCGACGAGAAGTCGCAGGGAACTCCCTCGTCGACGGCGAGAACTACGCCTCCACCCTCACCCCGCCTCCCGGCCGGAGCCCCCGACACCCCGCCTGACCGAGCTTGTATCCCAGGGCGACGATGCCGCACTTCGATTAAGACACCCGCAAGGTCCAGACGGCGGTCACTGGCCTGCCCGGTGACCGCCGCGCGCACCCCGACTACTTCCCACTGCGATAAAGCCACTTCAGGAGCAGGCGATGGACAACGAGATCCAGCTGATCAGTGACGGTGACGGATTGGCGGTCATCGGGAACGCGACGGACGTCGAACGCTTCCTCGCCTCGGAGGGACTGCCGTCGAAGGACCTCGGAGCGCAACGGCTCAAGTCCGTCTTCGGCACCGGGGCTGCGGTCGCGCAGGCGGGTTCGGACATTGCCGCCAACTCCGGTCGCTGGGTGAAGCTGACCAGGGAGTCCGCGGAGCGTGTCAAGAAGTTCGGGCTGATGGAAAGCAAGACGCCAGGCGTCAGCCATGCGATGGTGGGGAAACCCGGCTCGATCAAGAATTGGCTCCAGATAGAGAAGGGGGCCGGCTCGTTCCTGACCAGCCCGGCACGTCTGGCTGGTGCCGCAGGGCTCATGGCACAGCTCTCGATGCAGCAGACCATGGACGAGATCACCGACTACCTCGCCACGATCGACGAGAAGGTCGACGACGTGCTCCGCGCCCAGAAGGATGCTGTGCTGTCCCGCATGATCGGAACGGACCTCGTGATCGAGGAGACCATGACCATCCGAGAGCAGGTGGGCCGAGTCTCCGAGGTCACGTGGTCGAAGGTGCAGACCGCGCCGACGACGATCGCGGAGACACAGGCATACGCATTGCGTCAACTCGACGCTTTCACAGAGAAGTTGGAAAGCAAGCCCAAGATCGGTGATCTCGTCACGACGGTCAGGGAAGTCGAGCCCAAGGTTCGGGAGTGGCTCGCTGTTCTGGCTCGCTGCTTCCAACTGCAGGACGCCGTCGCCGTGCTCGAACTCGACCGAGTGCTGGACGCGCATCCGGATCAGCTGGACCAACATCGCCTCGGGCTTCGGGCTGCCCGACAGAACCGGCTGGATCTCATCTCACGAAGCACTGAGCGTCTGGTGGCCCGGATGAACGCGGCTGCCGACGCGGCCAACGCGAAGGTGTTGCTGCACCCGACCAGGTCCCCGGTCGTGGTCCAGTCGAGCAGCCATGTGGTGACCGGCGTCCATGACTTCCACGCACGGCTCGGGATCGAGTCCGGTCACCAGTCGTCGGAGGCGAGACGATGGGTGGAAGCGGCGGCGGAGGTGAAGGACAAGGCCCTTGATACAGGAGCGAAGGGCGTAAGTGTTGCCAGAAGCTTCAGCAACGAGACGCTAGACCGGGCCAACTCGGCCAAGGGCAGGCTCTCCAACGAGATCGCCGAGCGAGCGCGCCGCCTGCGCGGGGACGAAAAGCAACGCGACGCGGAAGGCTGAGTGAGCGTCGACCGCCCACACCGTGGGGCGAGCCATCAACCGCCCGCCCCACGGCCGGCCCCCGTCAGTCCCGCGCCGCCGCGAAGCCCACGAAGCGCGCCCAGCTCTCACACCCCACGGCGAACGGCTGTCGTGCCACGTCCTTGGAGTCCCGTACGCAGATGGCCTGTTCAGTGACGGCGACCTCAACGCAGTTGTCACCAGCCGTGCCGCTGTAACTGGACTTGAACCAGGCCGGTTCCGTGCTGCTCGTAGCTCTCCTCTGATCCGCTCCAGCAGGCCCACGGAGTCGTGAGGGGTGAGGGCCTGTGCGCGGAGCGTTGCATACCTCCGGTGGAGGACAGCAGCCTGCTTCGGATCAGCGATCAATCGACCGCTCTCCTGCCCTTCGGAGTACGCCAAGGATCTCCCCTCCGGAGTCTCCAGCAATGCCAAAGGGCCGTCCAGACCCGCATGAGACATAGTTCGGGTAGGCATGACCTGCACGGATACGTTGCGGAGCCTGGCGAGATCCAAGATGTGGTCCAACTGGTCGCGCAGCGCTTCCTCCCCTCCGAGAGGGCGCCACACGATGCACTCCTCCACTACGAAGCTGAAGCAGGTATTGGGTAGTTCCCGGATGAGTCCCTGTCGTTCCATCCGGGCGGTCACCTGCGCCTCCATCTGCTCGTCGGACAGGGGCGGAATACGGGTCTCGAAGACCGCACGTGCGTACCCCTCTGACTGCAACAACCCCGGCACCAACCGGCACTCATAGGTACCGAGACTCACCGCCGTGCGCTCCAGCCGAGCCCACCGCCGGAACCAAGCCGCCAGCCCCGCCTCCCCCGTGTCAGGAACCGCGCCGAGTGCCGAAGCGCCCCCGTGTTCCCCAGCGCCTCCTCCGCCCGCTCGACGAATGACGCGTCCGGCATGCGCCGCCCCGACTCCACCGACTCCACCGTGTGCTTGGAGAACCGCACCAGTTCCCCGAACTGCGCCCGGCTCAGCCCCGCGTGCTCGCGCAGCGCCTGGACGACCGCCCCGAACGTCCGCAGACTGTCCGACGGATCCGGCTCCCGTTCCGCCTCGCAGGCCGCCGTCTCGCCGCCCACACCCGCGCCACCTGCCATACGCGCCCACCTCCGCTTGCCTCTGTACGTCGTCCGTCGGCCCCACGATCGACAGAAGCCCAGCTTGACGGATCCGACGACGCACCGTCCACGGAATGTGCCCGTACGCTTACGCAGCGTACGGAACCGATCGCTCGCGTAACACCACCGCAGTCACGGCTGTTGAACGCCGTGCCCCCCTGACATGAGTCAAGGCCCAACCCGACCCACACCGAACACCAGAGAACAAGAGAGCACCTGTGAACCCGTACAACACCACTCCACCCCCGTCCCGGCCCTGGTGGAAGACCACACCCGCCCTGCTCGGTCTCCTCGCCCTCGTGGCCCTGCTCAGCGCGGTGAGCCTCGGGCTCGGCTTCCTCGTGATGATCGCCGCCATGGTGGCGGTGTGGGTCCTGCCCGCATGGCGCTGGTACGCCAGACTCGGCGCCACGTTCGGTGCCTTCTTCCTGATGCTGATCAGCGCGGGCATGAGCGGGCAGCTCGACGACAGCGGGCCGGACAAGTCCGAAGTCAGTGCACAGGACACGGACGACAAGGGCACCAAAACCACTCCGTCCCCCACCACCGCAAAGGCCCCCGAGCTCACCGACTACACGGGCAAGGCCCTCGCCGAGGCGGAGAAGGGAGCCCGTGCGGCCGGATTCATGCCCACGCGTCATGACGCATCCCCGGAGGACCGCACGATCATCGTGCGGTCGGCGTGGACGGTGTGTTTCCAGCAGGCCGACACCGCCGCGCAGTCCGTCGTCTTCGCCGCCGTGAAGGACGGCGAGCCCTGTCCCACGAAGGACGGCGGCCCGCTCCTGTGGCCGACGATGCCGGATGTCGTCGGCGACACCTACAACACGGCGGTCGAGGCACTGGACCGGGCCGGCATCGCCCTCGACAGCGTCACGCTCGACGACGTCTACCTCGACATCGACGCACCCACGGCCGAGGAGGCCGCCGAGGAGGGCGACGAGTGGCGGGTGTGTTTCCAACGTCCCGACGAGGACGGCGAAGTCACCTCCACCACCACGGTCCACCTCGACCTGGGCCACTGGACCGACGCCCACCTCGTCCAGGAGTGCCCGTCGAAGAAGGACACGACGTACAAGATCCCCGCCAACGACCCCGACTATGACGACGGCAACGACAGCGACGACACCGGCACCACCGGGGGCGGCGGTTCGGCCGGCGGCGACTCCTCGTCGTCCGACGGCGGCAGCAACAACGTCGGCACCGTGCACCCCGGTTCCTACTGCTCCCCGCCCGGCGCCACCGGCGTGACCAAGGCAGGAACCCCCATGGTCTGCGGCCCCGGCTCCGACGGCCGCAACCGCTGGCGCTCCTCCTGACCTGTTCCACCCCACCCGCTGCGCATCTCGCAGAGAATGAACCCCTCACAGCCCGCTGACCGCTGCCCGGAGAGGCGATGCCTTCACACGAGGACGACACACGCAAGGTCCAAACAGCGGTCACCGGCCGGCCGGGATCGGATCAGCCGGTGTTCCTGCCGTTCGGCCACGACGACTTCGACGGGTTCATGCGGGGCCGGAGCCGTGACGACTTCTACTGCGGCATTCTGCTGGGCGGCTGCGGCAAGAAACTGACCGCGAAGCGGTACCTCCACAAGAAGTGCCATTTCGCGCGCCGGCCACCCGTTCACTGCCGCCGTACCCAGACCGGCGAGGACAGCGCCGACCACCTCCACATCGGTCAGGCACTCCAGCGCTGGCTGCACCGGCAGGGGCACCAGAAGGTCAACGTGTCGTACCCGGACCTCGGCTCGGGACCGGGTGGAGCCGTGGAGGTCCGTTTTGATTCCGGCACACGGCTCGTCCGGGTGCAGATGGACCGTATGTCCCTCAACCAATGGGAGGCGATACGGGCACAGCTCGCCGACAGGAACGTGCGCGCCCAGTGGGCCTGCGGGCCGAACAGCGGGATCGCGCACAATGAAGCGAAGGCGGAGGGACGTGCCTCCGCTTCACCTGTCGTACCGAGGGCGGGACGCGCAAGGTCTACGTCGGTGCCCAGCACCCTGACCACAGGGTCGAACTGACCACGCTGGACGAGTGTCACCTGACGGACGATGGCAATGTGGATCACGGCTTCGGAGCGAGTGGGCAGGGTTTCGTAGTCGCGGACCAGTCGGCGGTGCAGCATGAGCCAGCCAGTTGGGTCGGCCGCGCGGTGAGGTGCTCGCCGTGGACGAGTCCTGTTCCGCGCGGACTCCCACATGGAGGGCTTTGCCACCAGCCTGTGCGCGGTGCTGCTGTCGGAGGCGTGCAACGTCGGGTTCACCCCGGTCATCAAGCCGGGCGTCCCGGCGCTCACCCGTGGCCGTCTGGTCCAGGTCGACCAGGGTTACTTCCGGGCGGAGAACATCTCGGCGGCGAACGGCCTGTTCATCGAGGCCCAGGCGAAGATCGACGTCGTACGGGCGTGGGGCGGCGGCCTGGTCGCCTCCGCCGACGGCGTACGGTTCACAGTCCCTGTCCAGACCCTGTACGCGGGTTCGAACCCGCGCTATTTCGGTCTGCGGCACAAGGGCGCAACGTGGTTGAACGTCGTAAACGACCAGGTGATGGGCCTGCGAAGGCTGCGCGACCCGAACAGCGACGACGAGACGGACGACGGCGAGGACGAATGACCGCGCGCCGTACAGTCGAAAGCGGTCCGGCCCGGAGTCACCACCTATGACTCCGTGCCGGACCGCCGGGTACGGCCTTGGGAACCGTATCGGTGAGATTGATCTTGAACGGTGAGGCGGTTACTCCCGTCTCCGTAGTGGGACTGACGTCTGTCAGGTCACCCGGCGGCGGATCCACCAGGCGCAGAACCCGGTCAGGGTCAGTGCGAGGCCGAGGTAGAGGCCGGTCTCGGCCCATGGGAGTGTCCAGAAGTTCCCGGCGGGCTGGTAGGTGACCTGTTGTCGGTAGCCGGCCTTGGTGAGTGCGGTGGCGCAGTCCGACATGGACGGGCAGTCGATGAACGACGCGGGCAGGGCGGCCGGTTGGCCGGAGGCGTTGACGGTCTGTTCGGACAGGATCCAGGCACCCGGCTGGCCGAAGTCCACCTCGCGCACGGCGTCGATGCCGATGTTCACCGGCTTGGCCTCGGTGAACGACAGGGTCGCATCGACGGACGAGGCCAGATGGGGCCGGACCCACAGTGGCACGGCGATCTGCACGGCTGCGTACGCGGCGAGGGTGGCGGCCATCGCGGGCACGGTGCGGCGGATGAGCACACCAAGGGTGACGCCGAGGATGAAGGCGAAGACGGCATAGCCGATCGGGACGATGCCGCGCCCGCCGAAGACCAGGGGATCGATGCGCGGGTAGAAGGGGCCCGCGCCGGTTCCGCCGCTGCTGACGGCCTGGTCGATCGGGCCGCTCCACCAGGTCACCGCGAGGGTGGCCAGGGCGGCGGCGGTCATGGTGGCCACGCCGGTGAGGGTGAGTTTGGTGGCGAGTCAGCGGGTCCGGGTGATGCTCTGGTTCCACGCCAGGCGCTGCGTGCCGGTCTCCGGCTCACGGGTGATCAGAGGTGCGCCCCAGAATGTACCGATGACGGCCGGCACGAGCAGGACGACCGCGAGGCCGAGGTAGTACACGGCCCGCTACCTGCGGCTTCGCGACCTTCAGCGGGAGATCGAGGAGGGCCTGAACGTCATGGAGTCCTCCAACGGCGCCAACTCCGTGATCGCCTACGGCAAGGGCGGGGAGATCGCCTCGAACCGGCGCGACGAGCAGGAGATGTTCGTCCTGTGCCTGCGCATCCTGCAATCCGCCCTGGTCTACGTGAACACCCTGATGCTCCAGGACATCCTCGGCGAACCGGAGTGGACGGACATCCTCACCCCCGCCGACCGGCGTGGCCCGACCCCGCTGTTCTGGTCCCACGTCCGGCCCTACGGTGACGTGAACCTCGACATGGACACCCGCCTCAACCTCGCTGCGGCGGCCGTTCCGCGGCCCCGGGCCGCGGACAGCGAGGCCGCCCGATCCGCCATGGAGAACGCATGAACCTGCTCCACTACAGGCACGGGGCCGGGCCGGCCGGCATCTCGCCCGGCGTGATCCTGACACGTGGCTGCCCCAGGCCTGCGCCTGGGCAACGTTCCTGGTCTCGCCCGCCTGGTGGCGGCTTCCCGACGAAGACCGTGACGCCCTCCGCTCCGGTGTCGAACCCGCCTACTGGACCAACCGGCAGGTCCGCCGCAGCGGCCTGTGCCTGTCCTGCTGGATGCGCGAAAGCAAGCCCGACATCCTGGCCTGCGACGGTGGCGGAATGCGCCCCACCGAGGGTCGGCGGGACGAGGCCGTGCACGTCGCGGCGATCCGCTTCGACGGCCTGCGCTTCGGTGCGCCCAACGCACGGTGAGTGACCTTCCCGGAGGCCCGTGTCGGGCTGAACAGCCTGCCGGCCCCGGAACCAGGCGAGCCTCTAACGGTCCGCAATCGGGTGGTCGGCGGCTTGCGCGGCCCACGAGGCGAGGATGCGCAGACGGTCGTGGCTGGGTGTGCCGGGCTCGGCGGTCAGGGTGATGAGCTGCTGGTCGGGGTCGTCGGTGGAGGTGAGGAAGGACCAGTCGAGGGTGAGCGGGCCGACAACCGGATGGTTCAGCGTTTTCGTGCCTGATCCCTGGGTGGCGACACGGTGGGCGCCCCACCAGCGCCGGAAGTCGGGGTCCTGAAGCGACAGCTCGCCCACCAGTTCGGCCAGCCGCGGATCTTTCGGATCGCGGGCGGCTTCCATGCGCAGCTGCGCCAGGGTCATCTGCGCTGCCCACTCCCAGTCCGGGTACAGCGCTCTGATGGCCGGTTCGCAGAAGACCAGCCGTACAAAGTTGCGCTTCTTCTCCGGTATCCGCGCGAAGTCGGTGAACAGGGCGGCCGCCATGGCATTCCAGGCGAGGATGTCCGTGCGGCGGCCCAGGACGACGGCCGGCGTGGTGGAGAGGTCATCCAGGAGGCGCTGCAGCTGCGGCTGGACCTTCTGTGTGGTGCGCCGACGCGGCCGGGCGGCGTCTCGACCAGACAGTTCGAACATGTAGGCACGTTCACCGTCGTCGAGCCGGAGGACACGCGCGAGGGTGTCCAGCACCGGTTCGGAAGCCTGGCGGCGGCCCTGTTCCAGGCGCGTGTAGTAGTCGGGGCTGATCGACGCCAGCAAGGCCACCTCCTCGCGGCGCAGGCCCTTGACCCTGCGCCTGCCGGCCGAATCAGGCAGCCCCACTTCGGCCGGGCTCAGCTCTGTGCGCCGCGCCTTCAGGAAGGCTCCCAGTTCGCTGTCGTGGGCGTTGCTGCTGCTCATAGGTACAAGTCTTACAGCCCGCCGGGCCTGTGACAGTGGGCCTGCCGTGTCCCAGGACCGCGGTGTCCGGGGACAGAAGAAGCCCCTTACCCGCCCACATACCGCGTGCGAGTGTCGGTGACGTGGCCGGCGGACGGACCGCCCCGAGGACGAAGGCGACGACGGAGGTCCTGCCGGAGGAATCCGCGCCGTCGCGGTCACAGCACTTTTTCACCTGCGCCAGGAGACACAGACCGTGAAGACCAGCGTCACCTTCCCCAGCAACGATCTCGCCCTCGCCGGGATTCTCTTCACCCCCGACGGCTACGTCGACGGCCGACTGCCGGCCGTCGCCATCTCCCATCCGGGAGGCGGCGTGAAGGAGCAGAGCCCGAGCATCTACGCCGAGCGCCTGGCCCGGGCCGGATTCGCCGCGCTCGTCTTCGACGCCGCGTACCAGGGCGAGAGCGAGGGCGAGCCGCGCGGCATGGAGAACCCTTTCCAGCGCGCCGAGGACATCAAGTCCGCCGTGACCTACCTGACCACCCGTAACGACATTGACCCGGACCGTATCGGCGCTCTGGGGATCTGCGCGTCCGGCGGTTACGTCCCCTACGCCGCGCAGACCGACCACCGCATCAAGGCCGTCGCCACGGTCAGCGCCGTGGACCTCGGGTCAGTGTTCCGTGAGGGACTGGGCCGCACGCAGGACCCGGCGATCCTTCAGGCCATGCTCGACCAGGCCGGTGCGGCGCGCACCGCGGAAGCACGCGGCGCAAACCCGCAGCTGGCGGCATGGATCCCCGACAACGCTGAGGAGCTGCTGGAGACCGAAACCAGGCAGTTCCGGGAGACGTTCGAGTTCTACTGCACCCCGCGTGGCTACCACCCCCGAGCGGTCCAGGGATGGGTACTGCGTAGCGTCGACCAGCTCGCCCAGTACGACTCGTACGCGATGATCGAGCTGATCTCGCCCCGCCCCCTGCTGATGATCGCCGGCTTCAAGGCGGAGAGCGCCTACTTCAGCCGGGAAGCGATCGAGCAGGCGGCCGAGCCCAAGGAGTTGTTCGTCATCGACGGCGCCACCCACATAGACCTGTACGACAAGGACGAATACGTCGCCCCCGCCGTCGCCAAGCTCACCGAGTTCTTCGGCAAGCACCTGGCCGAGTGACTACCCGCCACTTCGGACCCACGGGCAGCAGAGGCAGCCACAGGCCTGCATCCTCTCTCTGTCGACGCCCCAAGGCTTCGGCGTAGTCGCGTGCTGTCCGGTTCACGCGGATTTGCCACATGGCTTCGAGTGAGTCTGTTGGCCCCACGGGAACGACTGGTCGGGGGCCGTTCACCTGGCGGTGGGTGTGGGATTCGAACTCACGGTGACATCGCTGCCACGACGGTTTTCAAGATTGTCACCGTGAGCGGGCCGCATCGCGCGCCCCAATGATGAGAGTCTGCGCCTCCATGACCACATCACGGAGGCGTCCCGGCCGAACGCCTTCGCGTGCCATCCACTCATCGAGGCGGGGATGGAGGTATCTGACCGCCCACGGCCCGGGGCGCCTCAACATTGAGCGGCTGACCGAGATCTCTTCCTGGATCTCCCGACGCAGCTCGTCTGTCCAACCCTGCTCGCGATCAGCGCTTCCCAGCGGAGTTTTCAGGGCGGCCACGGCCTCGCCGAGGGACTCTCGCAGATCCATGGGCTCTCCAATCTAAGCATCCCGACTCGTGAGCTATCGCGCCTCCCGGTTCTAGCGGCACCGACGTTGGCGTACAGCAGCGGAGTACCGCAACCACAGCAACCCTCCCCGTCCGCCACTGGTGATCTCCGAGTGGAGTCGCCCGTGGAACGGACATCGCCCCAGCGCCATGGGCTGTAGCGAGCGACATCACCCGGCGAATCTCAGTAGTCCTCTGCAGAAACCGACGGTCGACCAGGGTCTTCGCTCTGCCGGGTTGACGGCTCGGCGAGAGGACAGGCACGGGCTTCCAAGATCATGGAGTTCTCTACGCCCCGTGCCCTGCCTGGAAGACCGTGCCTGCCGACGCATCATTGCTGATCCCACCTGCCCTTGACCAGCTCCGCGAGCGGCCCCAGGGGAGGTGCCAGGTCTGCTGGAACGGCTGGCCGAGGTACCAGATCCTCGCGATCCGCGCGGGGTTCGACACGCCCTGGCCGTCGTGCTCGCGCTGGCCGCGTGTGCGGTGTTGGCCGGGGCAACCTCACTGCTGGCGGTCGGTGAGGGGATCGCGGACGCACCACCGCAGGTGCTGGAACAGCTCGGCGTGCAGCCTGATCCGGTACTGCCGCGGCGGCTGGTGCCGGCGGAGGCGACGGTCCGCCGGCTGCTGGCCCGCATCGACGGCGACGCGCTGGACCGGGCCGTGGGCGGCCGGCTCGCCGACCGCCGCCCCGAGAGCTCCGGATTGCGCGGACTGTCAGTGGACGGGAAGAGCCTGCGCGGCGCGGCCAAGGCCCGCGGCCGCAAAGTCCACCTGCTCGCCGCCCTGGAGCACACGTCCGGCTTGGTCCTGGCCCAGCTCGACGTGGGCGAGAAGACCGGCGAGACCACCTGCTTCCAGCCACTGTTGGACACTGTCGCCGACCTGGCCGAAACCGTGGTCACCAGCGACGCGCTCCACACCCAGCGCGAGCATGCCGGATACCTCCTGGGCCGCCGGGCCCACTACATCGCGATCGTCAAAGGCAACCAGAAGAAGCTGCGCAAGCAGCTCAAGTCCATGCCCTGGAAGGAAATTCCGCTCCAGGGCCGCACCCGGGGCAGCGGCCACGGCAGCTCCGAGATCCGCCGGATCAAGGTCGCCACCGTCAGCAACCTGCTCTTCCCCGGCGCCCGTCAAGCGGTCCAAATCAAGCGCCGCCGCACCGACCGCAAGACCGGCAAGGCCACCATCGCCACCATCTATGCGGTCACCAGCCTGACCGCCGAGCAGGCCACCCCGCTCCAGCTCGCGAAACTGATCCGCGACCACTGGAAGATCGAGGCCCTGCACCACGTCCGCGACACCACCTTCGCCGAGGACGCCTCACAGCTGCGGACCGGGAACGCTCCCCGGGCCATGGCGACCTGGCGCAACCTCGCCATAGGCGCCCTCCGGCTGGGTGGTGTCAAGAACATCGCCGCCGCCCTCCGCCACAACGCACGCGACGCCCGCCGCCCTCTCACGATCCTCGGCCTCGCATGATCACAAAACGGATGTCAGCCGACTACGACGAAGCCCTGGATCACCGGGCCGCACGGGATGAGCTATCCACAGGCCGCGCAGATCATCACCGCGCAGACCGACAGACAGGTTCGGGTGGAGCGTATTACGGACGAGGAACAGGCTGCCGCCTACCGTGCCTCCGGAATGCCGACGGAGTTCGCTGACGCCCTGCCGCCGTCGAGCGCGGAATCAAGGAGGGACGCGAAGACCAGGTCAGCACTGCGGTGCTCGAACTGACCGGCCGTCCGCCGCGCGCCTTTGCCGAATTCGTCTCTGAACACGCGTACGAGTGGACGCAGTAGTGCCTGAACAGTAGCGATGTGCGGTCGAGTAGGAACCACGCAGAGAGTGCAGCTTGGCGTCACATGATTTGACGCTCCATCGGATTGGAGGCGGCCTGCCTGCGCCTGCCGCAATAAATGCCGGATTTACTGCGGCAGTGCCGGGAGGGCGGGGCGGACGTGACGATCGAACCGGTGACCGAACTCGGAAGCGGGGGCGCGCTCCGGCTGCCGCGCGCCCGGTTGGTGCCCCTGTCCGCCCGCCCTCGTCGTACACCGCG